>CBDTWX010000560.1:0-3821 GCA_965364305.1 uncultured Thermoanaerobaculia bacterium | reverse complement strand
CTGCTGATCTCTTCGCTGACGACCATCGCCGCCTTCCTGCCGATCTATCTCGCCGAGTCCGATACCGGCGAGTACACCGCGCCCCTGTTCAAGGTCGTCACCATCACTCTGCTGAGCTCGTGGATCCTGTCGCTGACCATGATCCCCATGCTCAGCGTCAAGTTCCTCCAGGTCAAAAAACTACAGTCCGAGGACTCTCACAAGAGCCCCTTTGTCCAGACCTATCGGAAATTCCTGCTCCTCGGTCTGACCCATCGTGCAGCCGCGATTGGCGTGATCATCGTGATCTTCGTCATGGCGATGCGTCTGTTTGCCCTCGTGCCGGTGATGTTCTTTCCGCCCAACGACCGTCCGACCTTTCTCGCGGAGCTCCGGCTTCCAGTCGGCTCCAGCCTGGAAAACACCGACCGAGTGGTGAGCGAGATCGAGCGCTATCTCCGCGAGGAGACGCTGGTTGACTCGAGCGCCATAGCGGATGGCGAAGAGGGGGTTGTCAACTGGGCCGTTTTCATGGGCGAGGGTGCGCCGCGCTTCATCCTCTCCATGAACATGGAGCAGACCACCCCCGAATACGCGATGTTCATCATCAACGCCACCTCGCGCGAGGTCATCGACCAGCTGATTCCCAGATTGCGCCGCTTCTGTTTCGAGTCCTTTCCGGACCTCAAAGCGAAGATCAATCCCTTGCCGCTCGGTCCGCCGATCACCAATCCGATCGAGATTCGCATCTCGGGTCGCGATGAAAACGAGATCTTCGCGATTGTCGACACGGTCAAAGCTGAACTGTACTCGCTGCCGGGGCCGACCGGCATCTCGGACGACTGGGGAGCTCGCGCCAAAAAGTTGTTGGTCCGCATTGACGAGGCCCGCGCGCAGCGGGCCGGGGTCTCGAACCTGGATATCGCGATCTCCCTGCAGACCGCACTGACCGGTTTCGACACGACCGATTTTCGAGAGGACGACAAGGTCATTCCGGTGACCCTGCGCTCCGTGGCCGCCGACCGCAGCGACCTGGGCAAGCTCGAAGGCCTCAACGTCTTTTCGCAGGCAACCGGCCTCTCGGTGCCACTCGAGCAGGTTGCCGAAATCGAGGTGGCGTGGGAGCCGGCCAATATCCGACGTCGCAACCGTCTCAAAACGGTCACGGTGCAGTCGGACCTCGAACCGGGCGTGACCGCGATCGAGATCATCAACCAGCTGATTCCGTGGCTCGAAGACCAACGGGAGGGTTGGGGCCTCGGCTATTCGTGGGAGTTCGGCGGTGAGTATGAGACGAGCATCGAGGCCAACCAATCGATCATGGTCAAGCTGCCGATCGCCGGCCTCGCGATCATCCTTCTGCTGGTCGGGCAATTCAACTCGTTTCGAAAACCGGCGATCATTCTCATCACGATTCCGATGGGCGTCATCGGGGTGGTCACCGGTCTCCTCCTGTTGCGTTCGTACTTCGGCTTCATGACGCTGCTCGGGATCATCGCCCTTTCGGGAGTCGTCATCAACAACGCGATCGTGCTGCTCGACCGCATCAAAATAGAGATCGAGGACAATGGGCTCGATCCTCCGCGCGCGGTGGTTGAGGCGGCGCAGCGCAGGCTGCGGCCGATTCTGCTGACCACCGGCACGACCATCGGCGGCCTCATCCCGCTGTACCTGGGCGGCGGTCCGATGTGGGAGCCGATGGCGGTGTCGATCATGTTCGGTCTGTTGTTTGCGACCGTCTTGACCCTTGGTCTTGTGCCGATTCTGTACTCGCTGTTTTACAGGGTGAGCTTCAGAGGTTTCGAGTATTGAGGGCGTGAGGGAATGAGGGTGTGAGGGAGTGAGGGCCTGTCCGCCCTTCCCGACGCAGGATGCAGTTTCAGGGGCAGGATCAGCGGCAGGAGACAGCGGCCGTTGGCAGCAGGAGGCGCAGCGCCAGCATCAGTCTTGGGGGATCAACCGGCTCAAATCAGGTCTTTCGATTGATGAGCCTCCAGGTCATGGCTCGGACTTCGTCGAATACCGACAGCGCCTTGTCGGTCTTGGCTCGATTGATGGCTCCAGCCCGAGCGAGAAGCCTCATATGACTATCGACTTCCTTGGCAGATGCGTAGGCAATCCTCCAGTGGTGGAAGCGATCTCTCCCCGATCGACCAACTCCTTCAGCGAGATTGGCCGGGACCGAACTCGCTGAGCGGATGACCTGATCGGCAATCGATTTCAGCGGAGCCGGCACCCTCATCACGAGCGTGATCGCATCGCCGGCAGCTTCGAGGGCCTTTTCATGGGCAATGAGGTTGGTGTGCTCGAGGACGTTGGACATGGTCACCTCCGGGTCGTTCATTCCCTCCCTCAAGCCGGTGGACATTCGATGTCAAGGGTGCTGCGCACCGGCTCGACCGGCTTGCCCTTGACATCGAATGGTCACCGGCTACCTATCCTTTTTGAACGACCCGGAGGTGACCACAACGGCCTCACGGACGCTGCCCACTGCCCACCGCCCCTGCACACTGCCGCTGTTCACTGCCTCTGACAACTGTCGCTGTGTCTGCTACATGCCCCTGATTGCTGCGCCTGATACCTGCCACTGATCCTGACAACTGCCTCTGTTTCGCATCCTGGATCCTGTATCCGGTTGGGTGGGTCGGCGGATCTAGCGGCCGTCTTCAGCGACAGAGGACCTCGACAGCAATCAATGACAGAAGACAGCGGCAGTGAACAGCGGCAGGAATTCATCGGTGACAGGTCCTACGATTTCGTCGAGCACGAGCACGAGCACGAGCAGGATTGTCGAGCATCGAGCATCGAGTATCCAGCATCGAGGATCGGGCGAGCGGGCGAAAAAAGTGCCCCGCGGAAACCCGCGGGGCGAAGACCGAAACGGAAATGATTGCGATGAAGCTCGCGTGCTATGACTTCACGTCGCCGGTGGCGGCACCGTGGAGCTTGACCTCGACCTTCTCCTCGAGGTTGTCGTAGTACTCCTTGAGGACCGCGATCACCTCGGGTTTGGAGAACTCCTTCGGAACCGGCTTGCCTTCTGACATCAGCTTGCGGAGCATGGTGCCGGAGAGCAGCAGGCGGGAGCCGCCCTGGTACTCGCCGTTGTCGTCGATGACGGCCTTCGATTCGTGCGGGCAGGTCTTCATCGAGGCCATCGTGCCGCAGTCATAGCAGTAGAAGGTCCAGTCCATGCACAGCGGTTTGAGCTGCAGCGCATCCGGCGGGATTTCGTGGAAGATCTGGTGGGCGTCGAATGGGCCGTAGTAATCTCCGACGCCGGCGTGGTCGCGCCCGACGATCAGGTGCGAGCAGCCGTAATTCTGGCGGAAGACGGCGTGCAGGAGCGCCTCACGCGGACCGGCGTAGCGCATGTCGAGCGGATAACCGGCCATCGCTACGCGCTCCTTGCGGAAGTAGTTCTCGACCAGCGCGTTGATTGCCTTGACACGCACGTTCGCCGGAATGTCACCGGGCTTGAGCTTGCCGACGAGCTGGTGGATGTAGACGCCGTCGCAGACTTCAATCGCCACCCAGGCGAGGTAGGCGTGCGAGCCGTGCATCGGGTTGCGGAGCTGGAGAGCGGCGACCGTCGACCAGCCGTTGTCCTCGAACATCTTGCGGGACTCGGCGGGACGCTGGTAGAGGCCTTCGAACTCCTCGGGGAAGTAGGATTCCGACAACACCTTGACCGGACCGGCCAGATTGACGTCCGCCTGCTCCATCACCATCTTGACGCCGGGGTGCTCGAGATCGGTGGTCTTGTACACCTGCTGGCACTCGTGCGCCTTGTCGATCGTGTACTTTTCGGTCACCTTCATGGTGGCCATGAACTCGTCGTG
>CBDTWX010000559.1:0-3832 GCA_965364305.1 uncultured Thermoanaerobaculia bacterium | reverse complement strand
CGCCACTGCACACGACCCTGCCCCTGCCGACATTGTGGTGCAGGCGTCCCGCCTGCACATTCACATCCGCAATCAGAAATTGAGTACGGGTGGGCGGGAATTCCTCATTCCTCATTCTGTCCCGGCGGCATCGGGCACGGAAACGGGTTCAGTTTGCTTCGACCTGCAGGCGATGGCCTGCGGAGTAGGCGGTGAACTCCGGTGCGTACATGGACTGGAGGACTGCCGGACTCACCCGGAAGGCGCCCGCCATGTTGGCCCGCAGCCGGTACTTGAAGGTGTACTCACCGACCGGCAGCCACTCGAAGAAGAAGTTGGTGCCGGAGTCGCGAACCTCCTCGTACCACGAGATACCCAGGTCCCACTTGTACTGCGAGTGCAGGGTCTCGGGTTCGAAGCCCGCCCCCCGCGGGTCCCGCAGATGGACGTACTCGGCAGCGTGCTTGGCCCGGATCGACAGATGGACCTCGATCTGGTCGCCGGGTGAGATCTCCTCGCCGTCGGCGAGCGGTCTCAGCACCCACCCCGAGCCGTCGTTGAAACGGCGAAAGTACTGGCGGGTCACTCCAAAAAGGTCGCCGCGCGCCTCCTCCGGAAGCCGCTCAGTCGAGAAGTGCCACGTCGCCGAGGCAAAGGCGAAGCCCTTGGTCGGTTTCGCAACCACAATCGTCGACATGGTGTTCGGATCCACCTTGTCGCCCGGGACGATGACCCGGTTGCGGCCACCGGTGTACTCGTCGGGCTCGAAGACGAACTCGGTGGTACGCGGTCCGACCTCGACCGAGATCTCCTCACGCACCGCCAGCGCATCTTCCTGTCTCAGGTAGTAGGCGAGCGAGTAGAGCACCTCGGCGGTGGCGCGGGTCGATTTCCAGTGGTTGAGCTTCTTGTTGAGGAGCAGCCAGTGAACCAGCCCGTGTCGCCGCCCGTCGTCGGGCTCGAGCTCGGTCAGGGTGCGCAGCGCAAAGGCGTGGGTCTCGGTGGTGTCGTTGTACCACAGCCAGGCGCGGTCCTCGGGCGCCCAGTGGGTGCCGAGATCGGGATCCGTCTTCGCCGAGTCCATCACCGCGTCGAAGACGAGCACCGCATCTTCGTGTCGCCCGGCGCGCTCGAGGGTCAGCGCCAGATAGCCTTTGGTGAGCGGTGAGTGCCGCTTCCAGTGACGGAAGCTGAAATCGAGCATTCGTTTGCGGTCATCATCGGTGAAGACGCCTCCCGTCCATGACTGATCCGGGTAGTTGGAGAGCGTGTAGTTGAGGAAGGTGATGAGCTCCCAGCAGCAATCGTGCCCCATCATCAGCTCGACCCACTCGTCGATGTAGTGGCGGTGCATGTAGGCCCAGGCGCGCACCACGACGTCCTTGGGAACCTCGACCCCGAACTCGAGACCCTTGGAGAAACCGTAGAGGATATAGAGCGTCATGTAGGGCGACGGCGGTCCGCCGGGCCACCACGGGAAGGCGCCGAGCGAGGTCTGACTCTTTTCGAGCTTGGCCAGTGCGGCGTCGCGCTGGGCGCGGGTGATGCGCGGGTCGAGGACGTTGATGAGATCGCCCGCTTCCTCGTCGCCGCCCCGCGCCGTCTGCAGCCACGGCGTCTCGACCAGCGCCATCTTGCGGTTCGGGTCGTCCGCCTCCCAGGTCTCGAACCGGGTCTCGCGCGATGACAGCTTGGCGGCCATCCGCTCGACCGAGGGATAGCGATCGAAGAGGCTGCCGACGATTCCGGTCGAGAGGAAGCGGTTGAGGGTCTGCTCGGTGCACTCGTAGGGGAAGTTGACGAGATAGGGCAGGGCGTTGAGCACGCTGTAGAAGAGTTGACCGTCGACGGTCACCACGAGCTGGTCGTTGATCAGCGTGGGGTCGTCATCCTTCGCCATGTCGGCAAAATGGAGCTCTCGCCGGTCGGCGTCGTGCAGGGTCGCAAAACGCGACTGGACGAGGTGCATGCGACCGGGGAGCACCGGCAGGGGCCGCAGTTCGCCGTCCGAAAAGCTCCCGGCGCGGGCGGTGATCTTGAAGGCGATGGTGCCGACGCGGGCCGGGACCTCGAGCGCGAAGGCGAGATCGGCGCCCTTGCCCGGCTCGACGGTAAAGGCCACCCCGGAGGTCTCCTCCGCCGAAAGACCAAAGAGCGCCCGAAGGTCCTCTTCGGATTCGGGGTCGAAGATCTTGAGGTTGAGCGCCCCGGTGAATACGTCCTCACCTGCGTTGTTGACCACCACCTTGAGCACCGCGCGGTCGCCCTCGCGGAGGAAACGCGGCAGATAAGGCCGGACCATCAACTCCTTGACGCTGGCGGCCTGGCGGGTTACGGACCCCCCACGAAGATCGGCAGTGATGCCGTGAACCCAGAGGTTCCAGTCGGTCACCGAGTCGGGGACCTCGAACTCGACGGTCACCGAGCCATCGTCGGCGAGCAGCAGGTGCGGCTCCCAGAAGGCGGTCTCGGAGAAATCGGCGCGCAGCTCGACCTCGGGCGGAGGTTCGTCTCCGCCCATGACACGCTTTTCGGCATCCTGCGGGGCCAGCCCCTCGGTCTTCGACTCCGCCGCAACTTCGGCCTCTTCCATCGGCGCCGCCGCATCCATCATCATCGCCGACGGCTGCACGCGGCCCAGCCCGGCCTTCATGTGGCGATACCGCCCCCTGGCCCCGGGGCCCCCGATCCCGTAACCGTCGAGAACCGTCAGGGAATCTCCACGGAGATGGGGATAGTTGGGGAGGCCCGGAAGGGTCGACATGCCCCACACCTGCTGGGCGGGGCCGAGGCTGGACCACGCCTGTCCGACCGCGGTGCGGTTCGGGTAGAGAGAGAGCGGGCTCGGAGGCGTGTGCGGGGCAAAGATGTCGAGGCTGCGGTCATACATGTAGGCCAGCAGCTCGGCGGTCTCCCGATCGACCGGTTCGCCGCGGTGGCCGCGCACGGTCACCGTGAAGGTCTCGCGGGTGCCCGGTCGCATGCGATCACGGAAGGTCGCGAAATCGAGCTCCAGACGCCGATCATCCCACGGTACGAAGACCTGGGTCGTGCGGCGGATGAGCTGGTGGTCCCGAACCATGGTCAGGGTCGCGCCCAGACCACCACGATCTCTGGCTCCGATCGGCAGCTCGATCACTCCCGAACGTCCGGCGCCGATCTCCCGCCGCTCGATGCGCCGTCCGTCGCGGAAGATTTCGAGCACCATTTCCTGGGCCCGAAGACCGGTGAAGACAAAAAGACGCGCGGTCCCCCCCACCGACACCGTCGGCTCCTCGAACTCCAGCATCGCCGGCAGCGCGAGCGGGGTGCGTCGCGATCCCACAACCACCAGGCTTTTGTTCGTCGTAAACTCGGCACCGAAATCGTCCTCGGTCGAGTAGACCAGCCGGTAGGCTCCGGCCGAAAGACCGGGCAGCTCGACCTCGGCCGCGCCGTCGTCGCCGTGCGTGAGCTCGCCGGTGGCAACGGTCTCGCCGGTCTGCCACGATGCAAGAACCGATTCCGGATCGTACGCCTGGTTCCATCGCGGGCGAAGACCATCGCCCGGCGTACGGTACGCGTCGTCGCCGTCTGGAGGCCTGGGCAGCGGCTGGTCGGCCGGGGTAAGAGCTTCCGAGGGTTGCTTGAGACGCAGCACCTGCCACGAACCGGTCCCGGCGCGCGGAGTGCCGTCGAGATCGGTGCGGAAGATTCGCAGCGTGGTGCCCTCGTCGACCGGGTGAAAACCGCAGGGGTCCTCGATGCGGGCTTCGACCGACACAAAGCCGAGGCGGAAGACCCTCTCGGCGGAGCGGGTTTCTCCTCCCTGGTCAGTGACGAAGATCCTGCGCCGGAGGCGCTCATGATTTCC
>CBDTWX010000558.1:0-3862 GCA_965364305.1 uncultured Thermoanaerobaculia bacterium | reverse complement strand
CCCCACCCAGGTGTCGCTCAACACGATCATGGTGGATGGCACGGGGATGTGCGGCGGATGTCGCGTTCCAGTCGGGGGGGAGTCGAAATTCGTGTGTGTGGACGGCCCGGAGTTCGATGGCCACCAGGTGGATTTCGACACGCTGATGAAGCGGCAGCGGATCTACCTCGAACAAGAGAAGTTGGCGAGAGAGAGATATTTGGAATGCCAAGCGGGCCGGCCGTCGCCCGCTGGGGGATAGACTGATGCGGAGAGAGCTGTCGAAGAAAGAGCGTCTCGAGATTCCTCGCCATCCGATGCCCGCCCGAGATCCGGCCGAGCGAATCTGCACCTTTGAAGAGGTGGCCACCGGCTACTCAGAAGAGATGGCGGTGGAGGAGGCGGAGCGCTGCCTGGAGTGCAAGAAACCCAAGTGTGTTGACGCGTGTCCCGTTGGAATCGACATCCCCGCTTTTGTGGCCGCGGTTGCCGAAGGCCGGTTTGTCGAGGCGTTGGAGGTCATCAAGGCGGACAACCTGCTGCCCGCCATCTGTGGGCGCGTGTGTCCACAGGAGAATCAGTGCGAGAAGACCTGCGTCACCGGGAAGAAGGGCGATTCGGTGGCCATCGGCCGGCTCGAGCGCTTTGTGGCTGATTTCGAGCGGGAACACGGCGAGGTGAAGATGCCGGAGCGTGGAGATCCCTCGGGCTTCAAGATCGGCATCATCGGATCGGGCCCGGCAGGGCTCGCCTGTGCGGCCGCGCTCGCCCAGTGGGGCCACGATGTCACGATCTTCGAGGCCCTCCACAAGCCCGGCGGTGTGCTGATCTACGGCATTCCTGAGTTCCGCCTTCCAAAGGCCATCGTGCGCGACGAGATTCGCAGCCTGGAGGCCATGGGGGTCGAGTTCCGGTGCAATTTTGTCGTCGGGACCACTGCCTCGGTTGAGGAGCTGATGGGGCCGTGGGGCTATGACGCGCTGTTTATCGGGACCGGTGCCGGGTTGCCGTACTTCATGGGCGTCCCGGGCGAGGACCTGATCGGGGTGTGCTCGGCGAACGAGTTCCTGACCCGCGTCAACCTGATGCGTGGGTTTGATTTTCCCAACTACGACACGCCGGTGGCGATTGGCCGGCGAGTGGCGGTGGTCGGGGCGGGCAACGTGGCCATGGACTGCTGCCGGACAGCGTTGCGCTTGGGATGCGAGCAGGTGATCTGTCTCTACCGCCGGACCCGCGACGAGGCGCCGGCGCGGCTCGAGGAGCTGGAACACGCGGAAGAGGAGGGGATCGACTTTCGGTGGCTCGCGGCGCCGGTGGAGGTCTTGGGCAACGAGGACGGCCTCGTCACCGGGGTGCGGGTCCAGAAAATGGAGCTCGGTGAGCCGGATCTGTCGGGTCGTCCGCGGCCCGTGCCGATCGAGGGCAGCGAGTACGTCATCGAGCTCGACTCCGTCATCGTCGGCATCGGCCAGGGGGCGAATCCGCTCTTGACTCAGGCGACCAACGGACTCGAGGTTGACAAACGCGGCCGTATCGTCACCGAGGAGATCACCCAGATGACCTCGATCCCGGGTGTCTTCGCCGGCGGCGACATCGTCACCGGTGCGGCGACGGTCATTCTTGCCATGGGCGCCGGCAAGCTGGCAGCGCGCAGCATCGACTGCTATCTCCGGGGAGTTGACCTCGTCGCCGACTCGCAGGTGGATGAAGCCGATAAACCTTCGACAAGCGTTCCTCGAACAGCTCCCGAATCCACCGATGGCGAGCCACTCCAGACCTGAAGAGGCCCGCTCACTCGGTTTTCGCGCGCCCATGCCCTCGGCACCATGTCATCCCGAGCAATCCCACGCCGCGAGCAGCGGTGACTCGTGGAAAGGCAATATCGCATATTTCTGTTGGGGAGGGGTTTATCTCCTCCCTCACGTCAACAAGGGCGGGAATAGATTCTGCTCCTACGATAGCTCGCAACTCAAAACTGAAAACTAACTGATCCGGGTGGGTGGGCGGAACGTTCAAACGTTCAAACGTTGAACGTTCAGATCTTCTGATCTGGGTGGGAGGGCGGGAGTTCAGAATTCAGAATTGAGAATTCAAAATTCAACATATTGACCTCTCCCGCCCAATATGACACCGTGCGCCCCGGTGGCTGAAAGGTCGTGAAGGAGGACCCGGTGGATCACGCGCAGCTGGTTGAGGCTCTGTCCGACCCCGCCTTTTACGACCATCCGGTCGACCAGGTGCGGTTCATCCAGACTCACATCTCTTCGGTGTTTCTGACCGGTGAGTTCGTCTACAAGCTCAAAAAACCGGTGAACTTCGGTTTCCTGGACTTTTCGACAATCGAGCTCCGCAGGCTGTACTGCCAGGCCGAGGTCGAGCTCAACAGCCGGCTCGCACCGTCGATCTATCTGAGAGCGGCGCCGATCACCATCGATGACGGCCGTCCCGCGCTCGAGGGATCGGGTGAGGTGGTCGACTGGCTGGTGGTGATGCGAGAGCTCGACCAGGATCTCCTCGGGAACGAGGTCCTCGAACGGGGTGACCTCACCGAGGCCCACATGGATGCTCTGGTCGAGGTGCTGGTGCCCTTTTACCGCGAGGCCAAGACGGGGGAAGGTGTCGACCAGTACGGCACAGCGAAAGGGGTCAAGGTCAACACCGACGAGAACTTCAGTCAGACAAAAGCCTATGCGGGCAAGCTGCTCTCAACCGAGCGGTACAAGCACATCCGGCGATGGACCAACGCCTTCTACAACGAGAAGGCGGAGCTCTTCAAACGCCGGGTTTCCGAGGGACGTGTCCGGGAAAGCCACGGCGATCTCCATCTCGGCAACATCTTCCTCGAGGCCCCCCCGATCATCTTCGATTGCATCGAGTTCAACGAGCGCCTCCGTTGTGGCGACGTCGCCGTGGACTTGGCCTTCATGGCGATGGATCTCGACTTCAACGGTCGCCAGGATCTCGGACGGCGTTTTATCGACGGGTACGTCGAGGCGTCCGGCGACACCGAGCTCGTCGACATGCTCGACTTCTACAAGTGTTACCGGGCCTACGTTCGGGGAAAGATCGCCTGCTTCACCTCCTCGGATCCGGCTCTCGACAACGGCGCAAAACGCGCTCAGCGAAACCTCGCTCGCCGCTACTTCGGGCTCGCCTACAACTATGCCGGCGGCCGCGAGCGGCCACCGCTGGTCGTGCTCTACGGTTTGATGGGCTCGGGCAAGACGAACGTCGCTCGCTACCTCCGCGAGCAGTTCGGCTGGCATCTGCTGTCCACCGACGCGATCCGCAAGCAGATTTCGGGTGTCGGCGAGAACACCCGCGTGTGGGTCCCATACAACGAAGGCCTCTACTCTCCGGAGATGAATAAGAAGACCTATGCCGAGGTCTGCCGCCGGGCCGAGAACCTGCTGCTGGGCGGGTTTCCGGTGGTCGTGGATGGCGCCTTCAAATACCGGGAAGAACGCGTGCCGGTGGTTGAGGCGGCCAACCGCACCGGCGCCCGCCTGGTCTTTTTGCAGACCGTGTGCGAACCGGGCGAGCAACGACGCCGCCTCAAGGTGAGGCAGCAGCACGAGACACGGTCGGATGGCCGGGTCGAGCTGATGGAGCACCAGCGGGCCGATTTCGAGACTGCCAACCCCGAGCATATCGAGCTGTTCCGCACGGTTTCGACCGACGGTCCGAAGACCGAGACCAGGGCCAAGGTCGAGGAGCTTCTGCGCACCGAGGGGCTGTTGCCGGCGGACGAGTAGGAATTTTCGACACCGGCGACGTCGACCGACGTAGACTCATTCATCGGGTCGCGTCGGAAACCTGCTCCCCAAAACCACCCCCCAGATTCCTCGTCGCCGGGCTCCTCGGAATGACGATGAGCAAC
>CBDTWX010000557.1:0-3867 GCA_965364305.1 uncultured Thermoanaerobaculia bacterium | reverse complement strand
GGCCGGTCCGAGATCGGCCTCGATCCGGACCTCACCGGCAACCAGACCCACCGGCTGGGTAAGAATTTCGAGATCATCGGCGCCGTTCGAAACCACACCCATCGACGTCACCACCGCCACAAAACTCAGGACCTTACCGATGTCTGCCTTCATCAACCCTCCCCGATACCGAGACCTCAAGGGCATTCTAACGAGAGCGGTGACGCACCGGCATCACGTCATATGCTCGTCTGATATACGAGCAAGCTTCAACATCGTTTACGGCTCAGAGGAGTGTGCAGGCGAGCCCCCTGCACCACAAAAATCGATCGGTGCGATTGTGGTGCACGCGTCCCGCGTACACAACGGATGCGTCAGCGGCAACACCAGTCGCCGGCGACCGGATCAACAACAGATGCACGCTCAGCGGCGAGGCCGGTAGACAGGCTCTCCATCGTGTCGTCCCGAGCGAAGCCTCCCACAGGGCCGCGGAGTCGAAGAGCCTGCCCTGAGCGAGGCCCAAGGTCGATTCGAGCGGAACCTGGAGGGGTGGCTCGCGGAAGCGTGTTTCCGAAGACCACCCCCCAGATCCTTCGTCGGGAGGAACCCTCCTCAGGATGACACCCACTGGAGTCATCTCCAGCCGAAACAGACAGATGGTGGGCCACCCCTGCATGGCATCGAATCATACGGACAGACTGACTCGAATGTGCTTGTGAATGTCATCCTGAGGAGCCGCGGGCGAGGAATGATCTGGGGGGTGGGCGCCTGCGCGCCTTGACGTTTTTCGGCGCGCGGAACGTTCAAACGTTCAACGTTCAAACGTTGTCATCTGGGTGGGCGGCCGGTCAATTCGAAATTCGCAATTCGAAATCCAACCCGGGGGCGGGCGGGAATTCAAAATTCAAAACTCAAAAATTCAAAATTGATATCGCGGAGGGTGAGCGGCCTTCCGAGTTCCTGATTTCTGATTCCCAATTCTCCACTACCCGCTTCTCACTTTTCACTTTTCACTATTCACTTTTCACTATTCACTTTTCACTTTTCACTTTTCACTTTTCACTTTTCACTTTTCACTTTTCACTCCTACCCCGCTGCCTTCACCTGCCGCGTGAGCCGCAGATCTTCGCTCGTCGATCCGAAGAGGGCCTTGATGTCTTCAAGGATGCGGTACAGCGTCGGGATGAGAATCAGTGTGATCGCCGTTGCGAAGACGATGCCGTAGCCGAGGCTCACCGCCATCGGGATCAGAAACTTCGCCTGCATGCTGGTTTCGAAGATCATCGGGGTCAGACCGAGAAATGTCGTCGCGGTGGTCAGCATGATCGGCCTGAAACGGCGTTCGCCCGATTCACGGATCGCCTGGTCCACCGACGCGCCCTCGGCCCGCATACGGTTGATGAGGTCGATCAGGATCAGCGAGTCGTTGACCACCACCCCGGTCAACGCCACGATGCCGAACATCGACAGCATGGTCAGGTCGAGGCCCATGACCAGATGCCCGAAGACGGCACCGACGAGCCCGAAGGGGATCGCCGACATGATGATCAGCGGTTGTGAGTAGGATCTGAATGGGATTGCCAGCAGGGCGAAGATCGCCAGCTGCGCAACCAGGAAATTGACCTTCATGCTGTCCAACGACTCTCTCTGCTGGCGCTGCTCCCCCTCGAAGTCAAAGGTCAAACCCGGATACTCTCTGACCAGGGCCGGCAGGACCTCGGTGCGCAGATCGCTCGAGATCTCGTTGGCGTTGGCCGCCAACTCGTCCACGTCCGAGCTGACGGTGACCACCCGGCGACGATCGGTGCGGTTGATGACGGCATATCCACGGCCCTCCTCCACCACTGCGACCGTGGAAAAGGGGACCTCGGCGCCGCCGGGCAGCCGCACACGCATCTCGTCGATATCGCCACGCGAGCGCCGCTCGGTCTCCGGGTACCGCACCATGACCCGGATATCGTCGCGCCCGCGCTGTATTCTCTGCACCTCCCGGCCGTAGAAACCCGCGCGAACCTGGCGCGCGAGATCCGACAGCGTCAGACCTGCCGCCCGACCCTCCGGGGTCAAGCTCAGCTTGAGCTCCTTCTTTCCGGGCAGGAAGGAGTCCGCGATGTCCTTGGTGCCGGGGTACTCGGCGATGATCCCCTTGAGGCGCTCGACCGCTGCGAGCAGGGTGG
This sequence comes from uncultured Thermoanaerobaculia bacterium, assembly GCA_965364305.1. Taxonomy (GTDB): domain Bacteria; phylum Acidobacteriota; class Thermoanaerobaculia; order Thermoanaerobaculales; family Sulfomarinibacteraceae; genus Sulfomarinibacter. The sequence goes on along the minus strand of CBDTWX010000557.1, from coordinate 1,711 downwards.
TGAAGTCGCGGTGCGCCAGCTGAACGCTGATCGGGTCGCCGGCCGAGAACAAGTTCGCCCTGAAGGTCAACGACACCGCTCCCGGGACCTCGCCGACGATCTCACGCCAGCGGCTGACGAGCTCGGCCGACCCGATATCGCGGTCCTCCGCGCCCAGCAGCTCCACGTTCACCTCACCGAGGGGGGACGAGTCACCGCCCGACGATCTCTGGGCCATCGGGCCACCGCCGCTGGAAGACGGCAGTTGGCCAACTGTCGTTGAAATGTGGCGAATGATCGACGGCGAACCATCGGGCTGTCCCTCGTCGTAATCGCGAGCGAGCGCTTCGGCACCCGCCTCGATTCGTGCCAGGATCGCCTCGGTCTGTCCGACCGGAGTCCCTTGCGGCATGGTCAGGGAAGCGATCATGTTGTCGGAGTCCACCCTCGGCATGAAGCTGAACTTGAGGAACCCGCCGGCGACTAACGATACGCTGAGGAAGAGGAACACGAGGGCCAGCGCGACCGTCAGGTATCGCCATTCCAGAGCGAAGGCGAGCGACTTTCGGTAGGGCACCCGGACCCACCACCGGAGCGCGGCCTGAACCGCGCGCTGAACCCGCTCGATCGGGCCGAGGAAGCGTCCCACGAGGCGGTTGAAGATCTTGCCTTCACCGGAAAGGTGCGCCGGCAAGATGAGCAGCGCCTCGACCAGCGACATCAGCAGCACCATGATCACGACGACCGGGATCTGCCGCATCACCTTGCCCATGGTGCCGGCGACGAAGAGCAGCGGCGAGAAGGCCGCGACGGTGGTAATGATGGCAAAGGTCACCGGCATCGCCATCTCGCGAACGCCCACAATCGCCGCATCGAGGGGTTTCATTCCCTTTTCCAGATAGTTGAAGATGTTTTCTCCGACGACGATGGCGTCGTCGACAACGATGCCGAGGACGACGATAAAGGCGAAGAGCGAGATCATGTTGATCGTGACGTCGGCATAGGGAATCAGCCACAGACCGCCGAGGAACGAGATCGGGATGCCCATCGTGGTCCAAAAGGCGAGCCGGGTATTGAGGAACAGGGTCAGACAGGCGAAGACCAGGATGAGCCCGAGACCGGCATTGCGAAGCAGGAGCCCGATGCGTTGCCTGAGGATGATCGAGTCGTCGTCCCACGTGTTGACCGACACGCCGGCCGGGAGCTCCGGCTCGAGCTCGGCGAGATATTTCTTGGTGGTCTCGGCCACTTCGAGGGCGCCCTCGGCACCGACCCGGTACACCTGGATCGACGCCGCCCGTTTTCCGTCGAAACGGGTGGCCGTGTCGGTGTCCTCGAATCCGTCGATGACATCGGCCACGTCGGACAGGTAAACCCGGGTGCCATCCCGGCGGGTCACCACCACGATGTCTTCGAACTCGGCTCCGCGGTAGAGCTGTCCCTTGGTGCGCAAGAGGATCTCGCCTCCGCGGGTCTTGACGGCGCCCCCAGGGAGATCGAGCGACGACATGGAGACTGCTCCAGCCACCTGCTCGAAGCTGAGACCGTAGCGTCGCAAGGCCTCCTCCGACACCTCGATCGATATCTCGTAGTTGCGGACGCCGGCGATCTCGACCTGCGAGATGCCGTCGAGCGCGGTCACCTCGTCGCGAACCCTTTCAGCCAGCGCCTTCAGGGTCCTTTCGGGGACCTCACCGGAGAGCACGATCGTGATCACCCGCCGACGGGTGTC
>CBDTWX010000556.1:0-3878 GCA_965364305.1 uncultured Thermoanaerobaculia bacterium | reverse complement strand
CGACCACCGAGATCTACACTCTTTCCCTACACGACGCTCTTCCGATCTGCCTCGTTCGAAAAATCCCACGATTGCACCCAACCTCGGACCAGACCCCTGATCGAGGCCAAATGCTTCGGATCGGAGCGAACCGTGAGCCGGATGTCCTTTTCGCTATCCATTTCCGAGATACCTCAGGGCGATCATCGTGCAGTCGTCGTGCGGCGACAGCGGAGAACAGAAATCATGGACGTCGCCAATGACCCTGGTGATGAGATCCCGCGGAGTTGTCGGGTAGTGATCACCTACGACCCGTTCAAGACCCTCCAACCCGTACTCCTCCGGTCCCGGTCCTCCGGGGGCACGGGTCGTACCGGCTCGCGCCTCGACGATGCCGTCTGTGTAAAAGAGCAGCGTATCGCCCGGATCGATGGTGATCCTCACGTCTTCCCACGAGATATCGGGAATGACTCCGAGTGGTGGGCCGGACGCGGGAACGGAGGTCGTGATTCCGTTCTCCGAAGCGAGCACCATCGGATGGTGACCAGCGTTGGCACCCATCATCGTGCCCTCCCGCAGATTGATGCCGACCACAGCGACCGTGCAGAACATCCCTCGTCGGCTGCGCTTGACGAGACCCTCGTTGAGCTGGGCAAGCAGTTCGGCCGGAGATTTCACACCGGGGGCGCTGAGCCGAAACTCGGCCAGCAGCTGGGCCATGGTCAATGCGGCCGGCACCCCTTTTCCGCTCACGTCTCCGATCAACATACCCACCCGGTCTTCGTCGAGATAGGCGAAGTCGTAAAAGTCGCCACCGACGACCTTGGCCGGCTCCGTCACGCCATAGACCTCGAAGCGCCGATCATTCGTCGGCCAATCGCTCACCAGAAAGCTCTCCTGGATGGTCCAGGCAGCCTCGATGTCCTGCTCGATGCGTTGCTTGTCCAGAAGCGCCTGGTGGTTGCGCGCATTCTCCAGAGCCAGACCGGCGCTGTTGCCCGCCGCCGCCGCCAACAGGAGATCGTCGTTCTTGTACTCGTGGTCCGCGATGTCCGTGTCCATGTAGAGGATCCCGAGGACGCTGTTCTGAGTCCTGATCGGCACGCAGAGGATCGACGTCAATCGCAGCGCGGCGATACTCGCGCTGGGGTCGTGTGAGCCGTTTGCCCAGCCGGATTGGTAAAGCACGTTCTCACCGTCCTGGAGCACCCGGCGGGCGACGCTCTCGCTGATTTGAATCTCATCGACACCCGCCGGACGGCGCTCACCGTTTACGATCGAGTGGCAATGACCACAGACACCACACGGCTGGAGCTCACCTCTCGGCCCGGCGAAGAGGACGGCGCCGCGGTGGGCACGGATGGCCTGAGTCGTGGTTTCCAGAACGCGGTCGACCAGATCACAGGGGTTGAAGTTCGAGGCGAGGGCGTTCATCAGGGTATAGGCCGCCTCCAGCAGCTCCTTGGAACTCGACGTCGACGGTAGTTCCCTTTCCCGACCGGCCGGGTCGAGCACTGTCTGCAGAAAAATCGTCTTGTCTGGAATCGAGGTCGTTGCATCGCTCGCCAGCTCGAAACGGAGCAAGGTCTCGCCGATGAGGATCTGATCTCCGTCTTTCAGCTTGCAGGTGCTCGTACGAACGCCGTTGACGGTCGTGCCGTTGCGGCTGTCGAGATCGCGGCACAGGTAGCCGTCTCCCGACTGCCGTATCTCGAGATGTTGACGCGAGGCGGCCGTATCCTTGATAACGCAACCACTGTGGCTCGCCCGCCCGACGATGAGCGACGAGCCCACCGGCACCCGCTGCCGATCCTCCCCGGTACCCGTCACGATGTATCCCTGCGTCATATCACTGAACCGTCCAGAACTTGAATGCTACACGATTCTCACCGTCTCCGTGCCCGTCTCCGTCTCCGTGCCCGAGTTTCTAGATGCTCGATGCTGGATGCTCGATGCTCGATCCACCCCCACCCGCCCCCGCCTTGACGACCGAGGTCCCGAGGTGGGAGCTAGATCAAGCTGTCATCGTGCTCGTGCTCGTGCTCGTGCTCGAAACCGTCGGCGGCAGTCATCAGCGGCAGGATACAGCGACAGCGTTCAGCGTCGGGTGACAGCAGCAGGTGACAGCGCCAGCCAACAGCGGCAGCTTCAGCCATCAGCTCCCCGAGTCCGCGCCCGACTGGAAACTTTCATCCGGGCACGGGCACGGACTCGGACGTGGGTTCTCGGCGTTGCCGACCTATCGAGCCCGGGTTGGCGCCCGAGGGAGGGCGGGTGGGAATTCAAAATTCAAAATTCAAAATTGATCGCGGGTGGATGGACGGATCGAGCATCCAGCATCGAGCATCCAGCATCGGGTGGGTGGAAACTCTCGCTGAATCGGAATCGGCTACGGATTCAGGGCTTGCCCTCGGAATTCCCACCGATCGAGGCCCGGATGACCGAATAACCCTCGCTCTCGAAAACCGCAGCGATGCTCCTCTGAATACCTTCGTCCGGCGTCAGCGCGAGCATATAACCGCCACGGCCGCCGCCGGTCAATTTGGCCCCCAGGGCACCGAGCTCGACCGCTCGATTGCACAGATAGACGAGCTTTTCGTGGGACAGGCCCATCTCGATGAGGATGGCGTGGTTGGCGGTCAGGAGGGCGCCGACAGTCTCCAGATCGGAGCCTTCGAGGGCCGCCCTCATGGCCACCGACTGCTCGGTGATCATCCGGCACCGCCGCTCGAACGCTCTCGGGTCCTCCGCCTTGATCCCGAGCACGAAATCGTTGAGCTGTGAGGTGTCGGCGGTCACCCCGCTGTTGGCCAAGACCACCCGGATGGGTCGCTCGACCTCGATCCTCTCGAACGATTTCTCGCCGTTTTTCACCCGGTACACGAGGATTCCGCCGTAGGTCGAGGCGGTGTTGTCGATGCCACTTGGAATACCGTGATAGGCGACCTCCCCCTCCCATCCGATGTGGTTGATCTCCTCGACGGACAACCCCAGATCAAACGTCGCGTTGATCGCCCGGGCCAGCGAAACACAGCTCGCGGCGCTGGCGCCGACCCCGCTGCCCGCCAGCAGGTTGCCACCGTAGGTGATCTTGATCGGGGTGCGGCGGACGTCGATTTTCATCACCTCGAGGATCCGGTTGATCGAGCCCACCTGCTGTTCTTTTTTCTTGGCCTTGTAGCCGGGTACCTCGGACCGGTTGTCCTCGACCGTCCAGCCCTTGCCGTCGGTTCGCTCGACCGACGCTTCCGTCACGAAAGGTAAGGCCGACACGATGGCCGGTACGCCCCGAAGGACAAACTGATCGCCGATCAGGATGGTCTTGCCAAAACCGGTGCCTGTGGCCATGAGGAGCCTCCCCTCATCTCAACGACGTCAACCTCAGTCAAACTCGTCTCCGTGCCCGTCTCCGTCTCCGTGTCCGAGAATCCTCTCCATCTCCTCGATCAGACGTTCCTCCCGACCGACCGGCACCGTCGTGGCGGCGGTCAGACTGTGGCAGGCGTCGGAAAACCCCCCGACTCCCGCGGTGGCTTCGGGGAGCAATACGTCGAGACCCATCAAGGCTCGAGACCTGATCCTCGATTCCAGACCGTCCGCCACCCGCATCGAGACCTTGGCCTGATCGAAATCGAACGATCCGACCCCCGGGATCTGATTGGGAATCAACTGGAACCCCGCGAGCAAGCGCTCTGGATCCGCATCTTCGGTGTTGCGGATCGCATCGAGAAAGACCCCGATCATCTTCACCCCCATCGGCATCAAACGATCCTGCACATGGAGCCACTGAATATGTGGGGTCTGCTTCCACCCACCCTTTCTGATGCGGCGGATCTCCTCGGCAAATGCCTCTTCCTGGATCATCCGCAGCTCCCGCAAAACCTGGTCGGACTCTACAG
>CBDTWX010000555.1:0-3882 GCA_965364305.1 uncultured Thermoanaerobaculia bacterium | reverse complement strand
CCGCCAGCGTCAGCGTCACAATGGTGATCACGCCGGTGATCGAAAGGTACCGCTTCCAGTTCTTGCGCGCACGGCTCCAGTTCAGGAACGGTGTCCCAGCCACAACGAGGGCGAAGACAACCGCCAGCCAGAAACCCATACGGTTGTAAAAATCGGGTCCGACCTGCGCCGGTTGCCCCCACAACCTCGAGATCAGTGGCGCGGACGTTCCAAACAACACCACCAGCCCGATGAGGATGGTGAGCAGAATGCCGACCACGAAGAAAATGGTGCGCGACATGAACGGTTCATCGCCGACCTCGGTCGGGATCTCTCGCCACCGCCAGGCCAGAAGGCCGATTGCCATCACGATGAAGAAGCCCATGTTGAAGACCAGCATGCCGGTGATGCCAAGATCGACAAAGGAGTGAACCGAGAAGTCCGCCAGCACCCCCGAGCGGGTCAGGAAGGTCGCGTAAACCACGAGCAGGAAGGAGGCTATCGCCAGGACAAGGTTGAGCCGTCGAAAGCGATTACGACCTCTCTGCAGAAGCATGCCATGGGTCAGAGCGAGGGTTGCGAGCCAGGGAACCAGCGAGGCGTTCTCCACCGGATCCCAACCCCAGTATCCGCCCCAACCGAGGGTCTCGTACGCCCAGTATCCGCCAAGCATGATGGCGGTGCCCAGAGTGCCCAGAGAGAGCAGCACCCACGGCAGCGAGACCTTGGTCCACTCGTCATATCGCTGCATCCACAGCGCCGCAATTGCAAACGCAAACGGGATCGCGAGCGAAGCGTAGCCGATGAACATGACCGGGGGATGGATCACCATCCAGGGATTTTGGAGCAGCGGGTTCAGCCCCTGTCCGTCCATCGGCGTCATAGCCGCCGTCAGCCCCTCATGAAAACGAAACGGGTCCTGCTTGACGAGCAGCAGCAAGAGTGAAAGCAGCGTCAGGTTGTAGACCACCATCACCCGCGACTCGTAGGTTCGCGCGAAACGCATCAACGGCAAACCGAGCAGCACGCCCCAGAAGATCCAGAGCATGAAGCTCCCCTCCTGGCCGCCCCAGAAAGTGGAGATCAGGTAGTGCAACGGCAACAGGTTGTCGGAGTAGGCCCAGACATAGTGCAGGCGGTAGTCGTGGGTAACCAGCAGATACATCAAAAGAGCGGATCCCACGACAACGGCCGCCGTCATGAGCACGTAGCTCTGTCGCGCCGCACCCCGCCAGCGTTCGGGTTCGCGGATCGACAGCCAATAGGTGACGGTCGATGCGAGACCGGCGAGAAACGCCGTCCACATCAGGATGGTTCCTGGAACGTACATGAGTTCTCCTTACTGATCGCGCGCAAACTGAATTGTCGGCGGCAGCCGGGGCTGGGCTGCCGGATCAGGTCTCGGAACCGTAATCCCGTACGCCGTCCTCGAGGCCCTGATATTTCGACGGACACTTCACCAGAAGCTGCTCAGCGTGAAAGACGCCGTCACCATAGCTGCCCACGGCGACGATCTGCACCGCCTCTTCGAAGTTTCCGGGTTTGACTCCCTTGTAGAGCACCGTCATGGTGTCGCCATCTTCCTCGACCATCATGAAGCGCAGCTCCTCTGACTCGTCGACGTAGACGGTCGAGTTCTCGACCAGGCCGCCGGCGACCTGCACCTTGCGCTCCGAGCGCGCCGCCTCCTCGAAGCTGACGTATGGCGTCAGATTCGATTTGAACGAGGTCGTCCCGTAGGCCAGGAAGGCCACCACCAAGACGCCACCAACCGCGTACCATATACGACGCTGACGTCGTGAATCTGTCATCTAGTCCTCCATACGGCTCACCTTGCGGTCGAGCCGGTAGACGTATCCGAAAAGGCCGACCCAGATCATCAGGGTGACCACCGCGATTCCCATCAAGTCATTCATTCACAGCACCTCCTGATGGCGCCGTTGCCGAATTGCCTCGATCCGGCAGCCGATAGTATATAACCATACGTACAAACCCGTAAATCCCGCCAAAGATGCCATCAGCACCTGCGTATAGCGGGAGTCGAACTCGTTGGCGCCACGGGTGTTGATGATGGTGTCAGGGTGCAGCGACCAGTAGATCCTAGGCACCACGAAGACCAGAAACGGTACGGTGACAAACGCGAGGATGGCGTACACCGCCGACAGCGCGGCGCGCCGCTCCGGGTCATCGATTGCCCCACGCAGGGCGAGATAGGCCGCATAGATCAGCAGGAGGATGGTGATTGAGGTCTGTCTCGGATCCCAGTTCCAGTAGGCCCCCCACATGATCTTTGCAAAGACCGCACCGGTCGTGGTGGCAAGTACGGCGAAGAGCAGACCGAGTCCGGCACTCACCGCTGCTCGAATATCGTCCCTCGGTTCCCGTCGTCTCAGGTACATCACCGAAGCAACGCAGGAGATCAGGAATGCGAGCACGGAAATCCACGCCATCGGCACGTGGAAAAAGACGATTCTCGACGACTCGCCTTTGAAACCCGCGGCCGGGTGGACGTAGAAAAACGCGGCCACAATCACAACCGCGAGCCAGACCAACAGCACCCACTTGAATATTTTGGCTAGCCCCATCCGCGATAATCTCCCAACAGCCCGTCCGCGCCCCAGCCACCCGTCGCCGTCCTGGTGAAAAACTCGATCAAGGTCGCTCGTTATTCCCTCGATGTGCTCGCCCCACAGCATACCGTATCGCTCTGACGTCGAATTGGTTGCGGCTCAATTTATTGTCAGTCTGTCCACACAACCGGGAACAGCGCCGCCGACACGATGGTCATGATCCCGCCCATCGAAAGTACCGCCCGCACGGTCGACGAGACAATTTCGGCCGACCCCTCTGCAACGCCCGCAGTTCCCTGGATGAGAAAGATCAACAGCGGGAGCAGCAGCGGCAACGACAATACCGAAAACAGGGCGCCTCGGGTGAGAGCTCGGGCGATGATCGCCGCGACAATCGTCGTGATGACCGCCAGCGCATATCCGCCGAGCGCGAGAATCAGCACGAAGTCCCCCACCATCAGTATCTTGTAGCCCATGAGCACGCAGAAGAGCGGCACCAGAATGGCCATCAGCAGGTAGATCAGCACGAGGTTGAAGAGCAGCTTGCCCAGCCACACGGCTGACGCTGAGGCTGCGAGCCGCAACAGCGGAGCCGTGTGGCTCTCCTCCTCCTTGACAAACGAACGATCGAGGCCCGCCAACGCTGCGAAAAAGATCACAATCCACAGCAACACCGCGAGCAGGAACGGTCGATCCTCGACGGTGATGCGGTAGGGACCCACGGTGTAGGAAACCGCCGCCAAAACTGTCAGCGCAAACAGCCCCAACGAGTTCATCGCCACCCGTGTGCGAAGCTCCGCCCGCATGTCCTTGGCGGCAACCGCCAGTGCCTCAGCCAACAAGCGCAACACGGCGCTTCCCCCATTCCATTTCACGCCCATCGTTTGTCGCCAAAACGACCGTCTTGCCCCCGTCAACAAGCCCGCGCACGTGGTCCTCGAGCCAGTCTCTGCCGGCCGGATCGAGGTTCGACCCCGGCTCGTCGAGGAACAAGACCCGGGGATCGTGCAGCAGCGCCTGGGCAATCTTCAATCGCTGGGCCATGCCGGTCGAATAGCCACGTACCGGTGTCTTTCGCTCCGGGTCGAGACCGACCATCTCGAGGCACTCGCGACAACGTCCGTCGGCTGCACCCATCCCGCGGACCCGGGCGAAGAAACGCATGTTCTCGCGCGCATCGAGCTCTTCGTACACCGCCATTGCCGGCGCCACGACACCCAGATGCCGCCGCCAGAGATCTCGCTCGATCTCGTCGTCTCCACGCAGGTGGTTGACCTCGCCCCGGGTCGGCCGCAGCAATCCGCAGAGAATGGCGAGGGGGGTCGATTTCCCC
>CBDTWX010000554.1:0-3891 GCA_965364305.1 uncultured Thermoanaerobaculia bacterium | reverse complement strand
TAGCCGAGGTCGAACCTCAGCCGCCGACAGGGGCTCAACCCGCGACGATCGATGCCGCTCGAATGGCGCATTTTTCGCTCACCGGGACATCCACCCGATGACGGTTGCGGAATATCGCCGGTTGTTGGGTCTCCTTCTCCTGTGGGCCTCGGTGCCATTACCCTTTCTGTACATTGTCCTGCCTCCGTTCTGGCTGTTGACCTCCGCGATCGCTCTGCTTCTGAGCCTGCGACCGACCCTGAAGCTGCGCCTCTCCTCGGGCGCCCTCAACGTCATCGGTGTCGGCATCATCGTCGCAGTGGCGTTTGCGGGAGGGCTCCGTGTCGGGCCGCTGCGGCCGCTCGGTCACCTATTGCTGCTCCTCACGGCGGTGCGCGCCCTTGTGGTGGTGGACCGCAGGACGTTCCTCCGCGCGCTGCTTCCGGTTTTTCTGGTCTGGGTGGTCGCCGTGACCTCGTCGACCGACGTTTCCGTCGTGATTTACTTCTGCATTTCGGCCGCCGTCTGGTGGTGGGCGGGGATGCGGATTCACCTGTCGGGGCTTGTCGATGGTGACCTTCGACTCAAAAAGGGCCTGCCGCAGTGGCGTCACGTGGCGGCGGCCACAGTGGTGACTTTGCTACTGTCGATTCCGATCTTCGTGGCCCTTCCCCGTCTGCGTTCGCCCTGGATCGCCGGTCGCGGCGGCATGAGCAGCGTGACAGGGTTTTCGTCTCACGTGGACCTCGCGGGGGTCGGTACCATCCGTCAATCGCACGAGGTAGCGATCATCGTGCGGACGGTCGCTGGCGAACCCATCGATCCACGTTGGATGAGGCTCCGTGCCGCTGCGCTCGAGCGAATGACTCGGGACTCGTGGGCCGCCCGCGGCGCCACTCTGATCCCAGAGACCCAGGACGGATTGATCTGGCCGCACGGCAGGCGCTGGTCGCTGGAAGACGCAGTAAAGCTCGAGGTGGAACTGGTCCGTCCACGACGCTATCTCTTCCAGCCCGAGGGCACCGTTGCGATCTCGACGCCGGTGGAAGTTCGGCTCGATCCGTCGGGCGGGGTTGTCCTCGGGCGCCGGGTCTCGGGGCCGCTCACCTATCGAGTGTGGGTGACCCGAGGGCCACCCCCGCGTCCAACCGATCCGCCGGCCCGGGTTCACGCGAGAATCGAGACGAACCCGGAGGTGCGGAAGCTCGGGTGGGAGATCGTCGCAGGCGTCGAAACAGATTTCGCAAAAGCGACCGCAGTGGAGCGATATCTGCAACAGAATTACGACTACTCGTTGAGCGGCATGACCCACCTGAGGGCGGATCCCGTAGCCTGGTTCCTGCTCAGCGCGCGACAGGGCCACTGTGAGTACTTTGCCGGCGCGATGGTTGCGCTCCTGGATGTGGTTGGGATTCCCGCTCGGATGGTTGCCGGTTACAGCGGCGGCAGCCTCTCCCAGTCTGGCGACGAGGCTCTGGTGCGCCAGGCAAACGCCCACACCTGGGTCGAGGCCAGGGTCGGGGACGGTGATATGTGGACCTCGTTCGACCCCACTCCGGAAGGAGAGGTTCCACCACTCAACCGACCGACCGGAACCGAACGCATTCGCTGGGCCATGGAGTGGGTACAGTCGAGCTGGGATCGGTATGTGCTCACCTTTGGTCTCGGTGAGCAGATGCAACTGATCTCGGTCACGGCAGATGTCATCGACTTTGTGGTTCGAGGGTTCTCCAGAAATCACCTCTTCGGGCTCATAGTTGTTTTCGGTTTGGGGTGTCTGCTGTGGTGGTCAATCCTGTATCGTCCGGTGGTGTCAATGGGCGCGTTGCGACGATCGCGGAGGGCTCCCGCCGCAGCGGCGGTGGGTCGAGTCTCCCGCCGACTGAGGAAAAGCGGAGTGGAGGTTCCGCCGAGTGCGACGTTGCGTTGGATCGCAAACCGCGCGCGAGCCCTGTGGCCCGCTGCCGGCGCCGCGGTGGGAGAGCTGGCATGGCTCGCGGAGCGAGAGCTTTACTCGGGCGAGAAACGGGGCGTCAGAGACAGGGCGAAGGTCAGAAACCTGTGGATCCGTGCGCGACACGGCATGCGCCAGTAATTCCGTTCAAATCGGGAATGAGGAATTGCCGGCCGAGCTTGACCGTAGTTGAGGGTGACGGCGATTGCGAACGGAGGCCTATTCCGATGAATAATCCTGTGTACTTTCGACAGCAGCCGGGGGTCGGGGTGACCATTCCTTGTTCCCCATTGCTCATTCCTCGTGGGCGAATAAAATGTTCTCCCTTGTCCCTAGCCGCCGGGAGCCCTATCATCTTCGGTATGCGACGCTGCATTCAATGGCTTGTGGTGGCGATGATTCTGGTGACCGCGATGCCCGCATCGGCTGATGAGGTGGTTCGGTTGCGGGTCGAAGACACGATTCAGCCGGCCTCTCAGCAGTATATCGAGCGTGCCCTTCAGGAAGCGGCCGACCGAAATGCGGAACTGGTTCTGATGGAGCTGGATACTCCGGGTGGTTTGGTCGATACCACCCGCGATATCACGACGGCGATCACCACCTCGCCGGTGCCGGTCGTGGTCTTTGTCAATCCGCCGGGCGCTCGCGCGGCGTCGGCCGGTTTCTTCATTCTCATCTCCGCCGACGTGGCGGTCATGGCTCCCGGCACCAACACCGGCGCAGCCCATCCGGTGGGCGGACAGGGGGAAAACCTCCCCGAGGATGTCCGCGACAAGGTGACCAACGACGCGGCGGCGATGGTTCGCGCGTTGGCCGAGCATCGCGGACGAAATCCCGAGACCGCGGAACGGACGGTTCTCGAGAGCATTTCATTGACCGCCGAGGAGGCGCTTGAAGAGGAGCTCATCGACTTCATCGCGACCGACGTGAACGATCTGCTGGCCAAGCTGAATGGTTTCGAGGTGACTCGATTGGAAGGTGAGATCGAGACCCTCGAATTGGAGGACCCGCAGCTTGTGGAGGTCGAGCCGACCTTTACCGAGCGCCTGTTTTCAGTGCTTGCCAACCCGAACGTGGCCTACTTACTGATGGCCTTGGGTGCGCTCGGGCTGTATGTCGAAATCACTCACCCGGGGGGGATCTTCCCCGGCGTCATCGGAGTGATCTTCCTGCTCCTCGGTCTGTACTCGGTCTCCGTCCTTCCCGTGAGCTGGGCCGGCATCGCGCTGATCTTCGTCGCGTTGGTGCTCTTCGTGCTGGAGGTGAAGGTGACCAGCTACGGTTTGCTGACGGTGGGCGGCGTGATCTCGTTCGTGCTCGGCTCGTTGATGTTTTTTGACGGTCCGATCCCCGCCATGAGGGTCAGCATGGGGGTCGTGCTGCCGACCGCGGTGGTGTTTGCAACCCTGACGGGTTTCTTGCTCACTCGCGTTCTCAAGGCCCATCGGCAACGACCGATGACCGGCCGGGAAGGATTGGTCGGCGATATCGGACGGGCGATCGGTGAGATTGCACCCGAGGGTAAGGTGGCGGTTCACGGCGAGTACTGGGACGCGCGGACCGTCGGCTCCACCATCGCCGATGGTGGACGGGTGCGGGTAGTTGCCGTACGCGATAGATCGATCGACGTGGTCGCCCTGGGCGACGAAGAGGAAGGGAGTGCATGATGGGTGTTCTCGGTTCCGGCCTCGGTTTGGCCATTTTCTTTGGTGTTTTCATCGTCTTCAAATGGATCAACATCCTCAACGAGTACGAGCGGGGGGTGATCTTCCGTCTCGGACGGGTGCTCAAGGAGCCCAAGGGGCCCGGCTTCGTGTTTGTTTTCTGGCCGATCGACCGCATGGTCAAGATGAGCCTGCGGACGGTGGTGCACGATATCCCGCCGCAGGACGTGATCACCCGTGACAACGTGTCGGTCAAGGTCAACGCGGTGGTCTACTTCCGGGTCATGAACCCGG
>CBDTWX010000553.1:0-3908 GCA_965364305.1 uncultured Thermoanaerobaculia bacterium | reverse complement strand
CTGGGCACGTCACCTCGAACCTTTCGCTTCGAACGCTGGTGAATAGTCCGGGCTCGTAACCAGTCAGCCGTCTTTTGCCTCGAGTGATCCGATGACCAAGCGATTTACTCGGCCGGATAGCGTTCGATGTCGTAGGGTTCGCCGTCATTTGCGGCGGCGTGGTAGAGATCCGTGGCGACCTCGTCGATGACCTCTCGGAGCTCGAGCCGGTCGAGCCACCGGCGCGGGATCACCTTGACACCGTATCGAGCACCAAGGATCTGTCCGGTGATCGATCCGGTGGAGTCCGAATCCCCGGAGTGGGTGACCGCGAGACGGAGCGCGGCCTCAAAATCGGGTGCGATGAGGGCACAGAATACGGCGATCGCCAAAGCTTGTTCGGCGACCCAGCCGCCTCCCAGGCATTCCACCTCTTCCGAGTTTCCGATCCCCAAGGCTTCGAAGGCGAGGGCATGCTCGAGCGCAGTCAAGGTCTCGTCATGGTCGGGATAGTCTTCGAGCTCGGCCATGGCCCGTTCCACCGCCGCCTCGAGGTCAAAACCCGACACGAGATCACAGACGATTCGGGCCATGCACCCGGAGGCCAGCCAACCCGTAGGATGGCCATGGGTCAAAGCCGCGACCTCGCAACCGCAGAGGAAGGGATCGCCGGGCCAGCCAAGACCCACCGGCGCCACCCTCATCACGCCCCCACACCCCTTGGAGTCGTTCAGAGGGTTCCCGAGCGAGCCGAGTTCGCCGCTTTCAAGAGCCGTGATACAGGTATTGCCCGGCGCTCGTTCCTCGTTGAGCTCCGGAATCTCGGTCAGCCAGCTCGAGAGGGCCTCGCTGCCGCCACGTTCGCCGAGGGGAAGGCGGCCCTGGGTCGAAAGCCAGCGACGGTGGGAATCGAGAAGAATTTCGATCGGCGGAACATCGTCGTTGAGGATCCGGTAGTTGAGCGATCGGATCACCCCCTCAGCGACGAAGAGGGTCATCTGCGTGTCGTCGGTGAACGACCCGGCGGGGAAACCCCCATCCACGAGATCGTCGGGGCCGCTGTCGCCCCACGTCTGGACGATCTCCTCCAGCGGCATGAACTCAAGCGGCGACCCGAGCGCATCTCCGACAGCGCCGCCCAGCAGGCAGCCGCGAAAACGGTCAAGGAGAGTCAGGTCCGGCGAGCCAGGATGCATCATCGGGTCAATCATCGAAGTCCGTCCTTTCCCCGCCGGGCTGTCGCCCGCGTGGATCGCATCACAGGACCTTCTCTCCGCTGCGGTCTTGCGTCCCTTCGGTCATCCCGTCGATGGTGGATCCACCCATGACAGTTTGACGAAGGTTCTGCAGGTTCTTCTGCATCGCCCTCCAGTCACTCTCACATACCAGCACCGCGTTGCCCCGTATGCCTGTGATCAGCACTGGGCCGAGGCCGGAACAGACCTGATCCATGACAAATGTGAACTCGTTCTGGGCGTCGTTGACCGGAACCTTTTGAATCGTCATCTCCAAGACTCCCAACGCTCTAGCATCCCTTTGTTATGCCTGATTCGCTCGCTATTGATCGAGATGCAGCTGCACTTGCAGGGCCCGCCGCACCGCCGCCCGGAGCTCGGGATCGTCGACGGATCCGACGGGTGCATCCAGCAGATATTTGGGAATAGTTCGGATCTGGTGAGCCATCGTGATCACGTCGTGACGCAGCTTCGCCGACTGCGATGGCAACAACACCTCGTTCGGGTAGATCCGCCGGCCTGGTTTTCGATCGACCAGCGGCAGGACCGTGACGATCGGCAGCGCGGCGTTGGCGCTGTCGCGCGAAACCACAAGCACCGGTCGTCGGCCGACGCGGTCGGCACCGACACCGGCGTCGCGATCGATCTCGAAGATCGACCATTGCAGGCGTGAAGCGCTCATCCGTTGGTTCGATCCAATCCATCGTCAATATCGCTGAAGTAGCTCAGGGCCTGGTGGACATCTGCAAGGAATTCCGGATCGTCTGCCGCCGATTGAAAGGCCTCGCAAAGCTGTTCCTCGTGAGCCCGACGAACACTGACCACCAAGGCTTCCTCGACAAACGCGCTGTAGGAGGGCGCCGCGCCGTCGCGCACGACCGTACGTACGTCCTCTAAAAGCGCCTCGGGCAGCGAGTACGTGACCTTGCGGAGTTTTCTACCAGGCATGATGGCTGTCCAAATAGTATTGTAAAAAAATATGGTAGAAATGACAATACTTTTATTCTGTCCACAATGCCTGGACCCAGTTCGAGGACCCAACGAGCGGGATTTCGGCAGGAGCGCCTTTCGAAGAGTCTGGAATATTTTGACGACAAAAAGGATACTGATATGCTGAGGCGTCCGTGACCGGCCGCCGGGGCTGGTCTCTGTTATCGGCGGACTCCGGGTCCGCCCTGGTTGCGAGACGGGGGCGCTCGAATAGGGCAGCCCTCAGGGAGATGAGAAGAGATATGTCGAAGAAACTGTTTGTTGGTAGTCTGAGCTGGGACACGAACGACGACGGCTTGCACGCCGCGTTCAGCCCCTTCGGTGAAATCACCGAGGCCACGGTCATCACCGACCGTCATTCGGGCCGCTCACGTGGTTTCGGTTTTGTCACCTTTGCCGAGGACGAGGCGGCCGAAAAGGCGGTCGCAGAGCTCAACGGCACGGAGCTCGATGGGCGCACCATCCGGGTGGACGTTGCCCACGCGCGCGAGCGTTCAGGTGGTGGCGGCGGTCGCGACCGCTGGTGAGAATCACAACTCAAAAGGAACCCCTCCTTCGTGGAGGGGTTTTTTCTTGTCCCAACTCGCGTCGAAAACGAAGTGACCCGGGTCTGACATAATCAGCACGGAGCTTCGGCATGGCGCACCACACCGCGAGACAGGGTTACCGCGATCTGGTTGACCGGATCAACCGCTTTCCTCAGGGGGCGCCGCCGTCCGATCTGCTCTATCAGATCCTCGCAATGCTCTTCTCCGAGCGCGAGGCCGAGCTGGTGGCCGAGCTGCCCATCAGGCCCTTCACTGCCCTACGCGCCGCAGCGGTGTGGAAGATGCCGGTGACCGAGGCGCGAGTCATCCTCGACGAGCTCGCGAGCCGCGCGGTCCTGCTCGACATCACAGCTGACGGTGCGACGACCTATGTTCTGCCGCCGCCCATGGCGGGCTTCTTCGAGTTTTCGATGATGAGAATCCGCGAGGACATCAATCAGAGGTTGCTGGCCGAACTCTACTACCAATACCTCAACGTCGAAGAAGACTTCATCAAAGCCCTCTTCACCAAAGGCGAGACCCAGCTCGGGCGGACATTTGTCTGCGAGTCCTCGCTGCCGTCAGAGACGTCGCTCCACGTCCTCGATTACGAACGGGCGAGCCACGTCGCCGAGACCGCAAGCCACATCGGAATAGGCGTCTGTTATTGCCGTCACAAGATGGAGCATATGGACCGTGCCTGCTCGGCGCCGATGCACATCTGCATGACCTTCAACAACACTGCGGCGTCGCTGACACGCCACGGTCACGCCCGTCGTGTCGACGCCGTCGAATGTCTGGATTTGCTGAAGGAAGCGCGCGACCGAGGGCTTGTGCAGTTCGGCGAAAACGTTCAGCGGCGGGTGAACTTCATCTGCAACTGCTGCGGCTGCTGTTGCGAGGCGATGATTGCGGCGCGCCGCTTTGGACATCTCCACCCGGTCCACACGACGAACTTCCTTCCCGAATCCGACCCCAATGCGTGCACGGGCTGCGGAAAGTGCGTTACGGCGTGCCCTGTGGAGGCCATGTCTCTGGTGTCGGCCAACGATCCCGCCAAACCGAAGCGAAGGACGGAAGTTTTGACGGCATTTCTTTGTCGGTCCGGCTTCTGTACCATCACCCCGCCTACATTGCGATCAATCGCTAGGCAATCGAAAAAAATATCGACTTGATC
>CBDTWX010000552.1:0-3910 GCA_965364305.1 uncultured Thermoanaerobaculia bacterium | reverse complement strand
AACTTCTCTCGCCCGATTTACGTACTTGGATGCAGAGTCGGAAGACTCGCGGAGGTCGAGGATGGCAAAGGTACTGAGAACACTGTTGGTTGTCGCGATCGTGGCGGGCGCGGCGGGTGGGATCTACGCGTGGGTCGGTTCGCGCTCGACCGATGGAGAGGGAAACACTCTCGTCGAGGCGGAGATCGGATCGATCACCGAGAAGGCTTTGGCCGTGGGTCAGATCGAGCCGCGAGAGAAGTTCCAGGTCAAGTCGAAGATCTCGGGCATCGTCAAACGATGTTTTGTCGAGGTTGGTGACGAGGTGCGCGCGGGTGACGCCCTTTTCGAAATCGCGCCCGACCCGACGCCTCAGGAGCTCCTCAACGTCGACCACCGCGTGCGATCGTCGGAGGCGACCTTCCTCAAGACGAAAGCGGATTACGAACGCGGCCGGGAGCTGCACGAGGACGGCCTCATGGCCAAGGGAGACCTCGATGCGCTGCGCGAAACCTTCGAGCTCGCGCGCATAGCCCGCCAGCAGGCGTCCGATAACCGCGATCTGACTCGAAGCGGTCGGGTGACCGGCGGCGACACCGAGGTCGAGACGATCATCCGCACCACCGCGAGCGGCACCGTCCTGTCGCGTGCGGTCAACGTCGGTGACCCCGTGGTGCCGCTGACCTCGTACCAGCCCGGCACCGAGCTGGCGGCGGTCGCCGACATGAACGACCTCATCTTCAAGGGCACCGTCGACGAGATCGACGTCGGCAAGATCTCGGTCGGCATGCCGTGCCGGATCAAGGTGGGCGCGCTTCCGGACGAGATCGTGACCGGACGTCTCTCCCGAATCGCACCGCAGGCGCAAAAGAGCGAGGGCGCGACCCTCTTCGATGTCGAAATCGAGCTCGATCCGGATCAACAGGTCGTGCTGCGCGCAGGGTACTCGGCAAATGCCGATGTGGTGATCCGCGAAAAGACCGACATCGTGTTGATCCCCGAACGCCTGGTGCTTTTTGAGGACGAAAAGACCTTCGTCGAGATTCCAGGGGTTGGGCCCGAGGCCGAGCCGAGCAAAATCGAGGTCGAGCTCGGGCTGTCGGACGGTCTCAACGTCGAGATCGTCTCCGGTGTCGCCGTGGGCGACCAGATCGTCCAACGACCGCCCCGCGAAATCAGCTGATGAAATCGGAATTCGGAATTCGGAATTCGGAATTCCCACCCGCCCCCTCCAGAAATGCTGTGGGAGGGTGGGGTGTGAATTCAAAACTCAGAATTCAAAATTCAAAATTCGGGTGTGCAGCCCGATGACCGGCTTCGGTTCTTTCTTCCGGCAGCTGGCCCGCGATCTGTGGAGCCAGAAGCTGCGCACCTTCCTCACCACTTTCGGCATTATCTGGGGGACTGTCGCGGTGAGCCTTCTGCTCGCCTTCGGACACGGACTGCACCGGCAAATGATCAAGAGTATTGCCGGGCTCGGCGATCGCATCGTGATCGCCTGGCCGATGCGGACCTCGATGACCTTCGAAGGTCTCGGCAAGGGTCGGAGGATGCGGATGATGGAGGAGGACATCGATTACCTGAAGGCCCAGGTCGAGCTCATCGACGGGATCTCCAGCGAGTACTCGATGAGCCTGATCGCGCGCTACGGCGAACGCCAGAGATCGGTGAGCGTTTCGGGAGTTTCGCCGGCTTATGGCACG
The DNA here is from genome assembly GCA_965364305.1 of uncultured Thermoanaerobaculia bacterium. Classification (GTDB taxonomy): domain Bacteria; phylum Acidobacteriota; class Thermoanaerobaculia; order Thermoanaerobaculales; family Sulfomarinibacteraceae; genus Sulfomarinibacter. The sequence goes on along the minus strand of CBDTWX010000552.1, from coordinate 2,228 downwards.
ATGCGCAACATGATTCCCGCCGTCGGCGGGCGGTTCATCAACACTCTCGACGTCGAGCAGCGGCGGCGGGTGGTCTTTGTCGGTGATCAGCTGGCCGACGATCTGTTCGGTACCCAGGAGGCGGTCGGCGAGTCCGTGATGATCCATGGGTCGCCCTTTCTGGTCGTCGGGGTCCTAGTGCCGAAGGAGCAGGACTCGTCCTACTCGGGCCGCGACCACTCCAAAATGGTCATCCCGGAGTCGACCTTCCGCGCCCTCACCGGCGACAAGTACATGAACAACTTCATCTATAAGGCGCCGTCGCCGGAGCTCAATGCAACCTTGAACAATCAGGTCAGAGCTGCACTGAGCCAGCGCCTGCGATTTCATCCGGACGATGACCAGGCGATCCAGCTCTGGGACACGACTGAGATGTTCGTCTTCATGGATGCGTTCATGCTCGGTTTCCAGATTTTTCTCGGCATCATGGGCGTGTTGACGCTGGTCGTCGGCGGCATCGGTGTCTCCAACATCATGAACGTGGTGGTCGAGGAACGGACGCGGGAGATCGGCATCAAGATGGCCCTTGGCGCCCGTGGAAGGGCTATTCTGGCTCAGTTCATGCTCGAGACCATGGTGTTGACGGCGATCGGCGGCGCCATTGGATTGGCGATCTCGTTCGGTATCTGCTCAGCGTTTCCGAGCGATCTCGAAGAGTATGTGGGACTGCCGACCCTTTCGCCGGGTCTGGCCGTGCTCACCGCCACCGTGCTCGGGTTCGTCGCTTTCCTCGCCGGCTTCTTCCCGGCCCGCGAGGCCTCGCGCCTCGACCCGGTCATCGCGATGAAGCTCTAACCATGAATGAGGAATGAGGAATGAGGACATGAAAGTGCGGAATTCGGAATTCGGAATTCGGAATTCGCGCCCAGCTACCCAGAATAGACGCGGGTGGGCGGACGGGAATTCAGAATTCAGAATTCAAAATTCAGAATTCGCGACCCGCCAATCGCGGGCGACAATGCTGGGTGTCTCCTGATGCGTGGCCTCGATTGGCGGGTCGTGGGTCAGCTCTTCTGGCGCGCGTCGTCCCTGCAGCGCAAGCGGGCGACGCTGACGGTCGCCGCCATTGCCTGGGGGACCGTGGGCATCGTCATGCTGCTCTCTTTTGGCGAGGGGCTCAAGATCCAGCTCATGAAGGGGCGCCGCGGGATGGGCGAGAACATCGCCGTGTGGTGGCCGGACGAGACCTCGAAGGTGTGGCAGGGGCTTCCGGAAGGTCGGCCGATCCGTCCCCGGATGGACGACATCGAGTATCTGCGGGGGCGCCTGACGGCTGCCTCCGGAGTCATTGGCGAGATCACCAGCTGGTCGAGCTCGATGACCTACGGGACCACCACCATCACCGGCCGGGTGACGGGGGCAAACTGGGAGTACGGGGAGATGCGCCATCACTTCCCGCAAGCGGGAGGTCGTTTCTTCAACGCCAACGACGAACGTGACAAGAGGCGGGTGATCTTCCTCGGTGACGAGCTTGCCAATGACATCTACGGCGAGGTCGATCCGGTCGGCACCACGATGTTTGTCGATCGGGTGCCATATCTCGTGATCGGAGTTCTTCAGCACAAGATGCAGATGGGAACCTACAAGGGACCAGACGAGAATGGAGCCGTGATTCCCATCACGACCTTTGCCGCGCAGTTCGGGCGCCAACGGCTGACCAATATCGTCTTCAAGGCACGCACCGCCGAGGACATGCCGCTGGCGCGACAGCAGTTCAACGAAGCGCTGGCGGCCAAGTATCGATTCGACCCCACGGACGAGCAGGTCACCGGCCTCTGGGACACCGTCGAGGGTGCGAGGGTGATGGGCAACATCATGCTGGGCCTGCAGGCCTTCCTCGGCATCATTGGCGCTCTGACCCTGCTGATCGGCGGAATCGGAGTGGCCAACATCATGTACGCGGTGGTCAAGGAGAAGACCCGCGAGATCGGGGTGCAGATGGCCCTCGGAGCGCGTCGCGGCTGGATCACGGGCCCGTTCGTCCTGCAGGGTCTGTCTTACACGCTGGTCGGCGGAGCGATGGGTCTGTTGATCGCGCTCGTGATGATCCTCCTGCTCGGTCTGATACCCGTGGAGGGCAATCAGGCGCTGGAGTTCCTCGGCAAACCGACCCTTTCGTGGCAGATCGCAGCTGCCACAGCGGGCGTGCTGGGAATGATTGGAATGCTGGCTGGCTACTTCCCGGCTCG
>CBDTWX010000551.1:0-3913 GCA_965364305.1 uncultured Thermoanaerobaculia bacterium | reverse complement strand
TGTTCCTGGGCTACTGGCTGGCGAATTGACTCGCGGCAGAATCAGCGCAAGGATGCAGCGGCAGTCGCCAGCGGCAGAGTTCGCGACTGTCGTCAGCGGTCGTCATTTGCGGCAGTGGCAGGCGCGGAGACTGATGGTCACGCTGGCACCCTCGCCTCCGGGTGCTTCGAGACGCTGCAGCTGTCATTTCGAGCGAGGCCTGAGGCCGAGTCGAGAAATCTGCGCGGTGCTGAATGGAAGACTCTCCTGAGACTTTTCATAGATTCCTCCACTCGCTCGCTCCGCTCACTCGGTCGGAATGACAGGGAGAGTCACCTCACCTGGCCCGGTCGGCTGCCAAATTCCGATGGGACATCTGGTGATTCCAGGTCGTCAGAGCAGACAGTCACCTACGACCATTCACATGATCTGCGGTTTCTCTGCTGGTGGGAGAGCGGCCCGGAATCCTGCACGTGCATCCGGGTGGGCGGGAGGGAGGGTGCATCCTGTATCCGGGAGGGTGGGTGGGAATTCCGAATTCCGAATTCCGAATTCCGAATTCCGAATTCTCGATTCCTCATTCCTATTTCCATTCTCCCGGCTCTTCACCCGCCGGCACACTGCTACCATGGAGACCATGGAAGGTAGAGTTCTGATCATCGATGACGACGCCGGAGTGAGGAAGATCCTGCGTCGAATTCTGACCTCGGCAGAGTACAGTGTCGAGGAGGCCGAGGATGCCTTCCGGGCGCTCGACTCGCTCGACTCCAATCCACCCGATGCCGCCCTCCTCGACATCAAAATGCCCGGAATGGACGGTCTTGGGCTGATGGACAATCTCCGTCAGCGAGGGCTCGAGATCCCGATCGTCGTCCTTACCGGTCACGGTGACGAGTTCACCTCGAGCCAGTGCCTCGAGGCCGGGGCGGCCGGTTATCTCACCAAGCCACCCGACCGCGCCGAGCTCCTGCTGGCAGTGCGCGGAGCGGTTGCTCAGGGCCGAGTCGCGCGCGATCTCGATCGGGAAGCGGAGCCGCCGCCCCTGCTTGGCGAGAGCTCGTCGATACGGCAGCTTCTCGAGGAGATCGCTCGGGTCGCGCCGTCCCACGCGACCGTCATGGTCCAGGGCGAATCGGGGACCGGAAAGGAGTTGGTGGCCCGCCGACTTCACCATCTGTCGGACCGTGCCCGCCGTCCCTTCGTCCGAGTGAACTCGGCGGCAATTCCGGAGGAGCTGATCGAATCGGAGCTCTTCGGTCACGAAAAAGGCTCATTCACCGGTGCTCACCGACGTCAGGTCGGTAAGTTTGTCCAGGCGGACGGAGGCTCGATCTTCCTCGATGAGGTCGGAGATATGAGCCTCAAGACCCAGGCCAAGGTACTGCGCGTGTTGCAGGACGGGGAGGTCGAACCCGTCGGCGCTGGAAACACCTTTCGGGTCGATGTGCGGGTGATCGCCGCCACGAACAAAGACCTCGTGGAGGAGGTCCAGGCCGGGAACTTCCGAGAGGACCTGTATTACCGACTCGCGGTGGTGGTGCTCAACACCCCACCCCTTCGCGAACATCCGGAGGACATCCCGACGCTTGTCGAACATCTCAGCCGTCAGTTCTGCGAGGAGTACAACCGTCGACCCAAGACGTGGAGCGAAAATGCCCTCAACCAGCTCAAGCTCCACCTCTGGCCCGGCAATGTCCGCGAGCTCAAAAACGTCGTCGAGCGAGCCGTGATCATGGAGCTCGACGACACCATCAGCCAGGTCGATCTTCCCGCCCAACCGGCGAGCGGTACGGTCGATGCTTTGCTCGATCTGGCTTCGCTGCAGGACTTCCAGCGTCAGTCAGAAATAGCTTACCTGCTCCACCACCTCGAGCGGAACGGATGGAACGTGGCGGCGACAGCACGGATCATCGGTACCCCACGATCCAATCTGTACAAAAAGATGCGTGCCTACGGTATCGAGAGAGAGCAGTGATGTCCGCGAAGCTGACCATCGAGGAGCTGACCGAGTGCGGCGCTCACCAGCGCGGCCACTTTCTCCTCTCCTCAGGCCTCCATTCAGCGGACTATCTGCAGTGCGCCCTCTATCTGGCGCAACCGCGCCGCGCCGAGCGTGCAGGCCGTTTACTCGCGGATGCCGTTTCGGACGCCGGCATCGACTCAGAGGTCGTGGTCGCTCCGGCGATGGGCGGGTTGATCATCGGCCACGAGACGGCGCGCGCCCTCGACCGGCCGTTCATATTCACCGAACGCGCGGATGGTGCCATGGTGCTGCGGCGAGGGTTCGGCATCGAGCACAGACAGCGAGTTCTCGTGGTCGAGGATGTGGTCACCACCGGTCGATCGACCCGCGAAGTGATTGAAATCCTGGCGAACCTCGGGGCCGAGGTGACCGGGATCGCGTCGATGATCAACCGCTCGGGCAATCCACAACCGTTCTCACCTCGGCCCAGCCGCGCGCTGCTCGACATAGATTTCCCGACCTGGACCACCGGTGATTGTCGATTATGCCGGGACGGGGTGCCGATCGCAAAACCGGGTTCGCGGCCGATCTCATAGATAATTTTGAATTATGAATTATGAATTATGAATTTTGAATTCCCCACCGGCCCCCCGGGTCATTGGTGGGTGGGTGGTAATTCAAAACTCGAAGTCGAAGACTTCGAGGATCGCATCGGGTTCGCGTTGTCGGGCATCTTCCGCCAGCCGGGCAACCGTGCGCCCGAGCATCGGATGTACCCAACCCGGTGCGATCTCGTTGGCCGGTTCGAGGGCAAAGCACCGGGTGTGAAAGCGCGGGTGGGGAATTTCGAGAGTCGGCCCTCGGCATACCAGATTCCTTGCGAGAAGGAGGTCGAGATCCAACGGTCGGGGCCCCCAGTGCTCTTCCCGCGACCGATCCCGACCGGCCGCGCGTTCGAGGTGCCGACAGCGTGCGTGGAGATCATGGGGACCGGCCGGCCACTCGATCAGGACGGCAGCGTTGAGGAAGTCGGCCTGAGGAGGTCCGACCGCGCGCGTTCGCCACAGCCTCGAAATCGCCGCGATGGGCCCGCTCATCGCGAGGGTGGCCAGACAGTCGGCAAACAGCCGTTGCGTGTCGCCGTGATTGCCGCCGAGACCGAGGAGTACGCGAAGCATCGTCCCGGATGATAGTCGACGCACGTCGCGTCATGCCGAAAGTTGTCGGTTTCGCCACTCAAAAGTTTTGTTAAGGATGAGCGGACCTCACCGCTCCCACTGATACGCTTGAAGGAGTGGAAAGCGGTTTTCCGAGGGCGGACGCTTGCCACACGGGAGCTTTGAGATGGTTATGAATTTTTCGCGCTGTTTCCCGAGACGCGTGGCCGTGTCCCTTCTGGTCCTGATCGCGGTGTCCGCATCCCATGTCCTCGCCGCAGAGGCGTCGCACGATCCGGGAAAACTCAATCGGCTGCGAGGAATTCTCACAGTTGTGTGGGGCGATCCTGCTCCCTGGGATTCGCGAACTGATGTCAAGAAGTTCTTTCTGCTGGACGACAACCGTAGGACCACCGAGGTGTTGGCCGCCGAGAGTCTGATCCGAGCGGCAGGAGGTGCCTCCAGATTGGACGGCCGGAGAGTGGAGCTGGTCATAGAGCCCAACTTGGAGACGTCGGGACAGGGTCCGGAAAAGACTCATTCGGTTGTTCGTTCGATACGGTTCCTTCGAGACGCTCCTGGGAGCAAGGCCTCGAAGGCAGTCACCGGATCGCGACCCTGGGTGTCGATTTTGTGCAAATTTTCTGATGTCTCCAACGAACCCAAACCGCTGTCCTTTTTCGAGAACATGTATGCGAGCACCTACCCGGGTCTCGATCACTACTGGCGTGAGGTCTCCTACGACACAGCCGACGTGTCGGGAAGCACGGCTGTCGCTTGGGTTAACCTGCCACACCCGGGGAGCCGTTATGAG
>CBDTWX010000550.1:0-3916 GCA_965364305.1 uncultured Thermoanaerobaculia bacterium | reverse complement strand
CGGGCCGGCAGCTCCGCACCGCCAATGAGCCCTGAATCGTCGAGGAAAGGATGGCCAAGGTCCCGGGCAAAGCTGTGGAGGATGACCTCGGGATCGACCCCGCCGGGTGGAAAGGCACGAAAGAGCTCGCTCGCCCGCTCGAATCGGATATGGCCTTCGCCCGCGCCGTTCTCGCCGGAGCGAGCAAAGTTCGTGTTGACCAGGTAGCCGGATGGCTGCTCCGCCGCATCGATCCTCTCGAAGCCGTGGTTGTGGACCTCGAAGAGGGCGGCGTCACCGTCGGCGTCGAAGACCCCGATATTGGTCTGGGCGCCGAGCTCCGGGCCGAGGTTGGCCTCCAGGAATCGCTGGAAATCGTCCACGGTCCGGCATCTTCGAAGGGCGTCGGCCTGGATGAAGCCTTCGTGATCTTTGCTCTCGCCGGCCGGCAGCGGGACATTGTACGCCACCGTGTTGATGATCGCGAACCCGGCATCGTTGAGACCCGCGAAACAGGACCTCCCGCTGTCCGCGCGGGCGTTCGCCAGGCAAAGATATGCATGCGGCTCCTCGTCAACGAAAACAACCTTGTTGGACAGCACCGCCGTGTCGCGATTTTTCCACAGGATGGGCGTGCCCGTCGCGGACGCCCTCGGTCCGACAACCGATGTCGTGCAGGCGTTCACGGCGGGTGCCCCACCGGCGATCATCCAGGCTAACGCCAAAAATACTCCTCCTCCCGCATTCGCAACGCCCGTTCTTTTGATGCTCACGTATTTGCTCCTCATCGGCGCGCCGGGCCGAATCCAGGCACCCTTCAAGCTGACAGCCAACCTAGTACAGACCGCCCGACCACGCCAGCGGCTCGGTGGAATCCCGAGGGGAACACCTCGTTTGACCCTTCGCCACAGCAGGAACGAAAAGACCTCAGGCTCCTGGAGCCCGCGAGCTCTGTTGGGAAGAAAAACCCACGATCCGAGATTTTCTTCTCATGAATGATCTGGGGAGACGCGATCGTGAATTGTAAGGCCAAGAGGATGCTCGTTGTGGGCGCCGCACTAACGCTTCTTTCGGCTGGCCGGCCGATCGCGGCTCAGGAACGGAGCGACCCGCTCGAGGAGGCCGGTTTTTCGGTCACCTCCGGTGCGGCCCCGGGGTATATTGAAGATTCAGCGTGCAGCCTCTGTCACGACGATATCTGGGAAAGCTATCAGGACGTGGCCATGGCGCAGGCGTTCTTTCGCCCTTCGCGCGAAAAGTTGATCGAGAACTTCGACGGCGGACCCGTCTACCACGAGGCGCTGCAACGATACTACGAGATGCGGTTTGACGATGGACGCTATCTCTTCCGACGCTACCAGCTGGACGAGGAGGGGGTCGAGATCAACCTCTTCGAGGTCGAGGTGGACTGGATCCTCGGTTCGGGCAAACATTCGCGGACCTACCTCTATCAGACCGAGATCGGCGAGCTCTATCAGCTGCCGCTCGCGTGGTACACGCAAACCGAATCGTGGGCCATGGCCCCGGGCTTCGAGCTGTCGCGTCACCATGGGGTTACAAGGCAGGTGCGACGGGAATGCATGTTCTGCCACAACGCCTATCCAGACGTGCCTTTCGGCAGCGATGAACACTCGCAGCCGCACGTCTACCCGCAGCGGCTGCCCGAGGGCATCGGTTGCCAGCGCTGCCACGGCCCGGGCGCCGAGCACGTCCGCACCGCCCTCGGAGACGACCCGACGGAGACCAGGCTCAAGGCGACCCGGCCCGCCTGTCGCGTCAGCGAGCTCGCGACATCTGCTATCAGTGCCACATGCAGCCGTCCGTATCGCTCTTCGGCGTGCGGCTGTTCGACCGCGGCGACTACTCGTATACGGCCGGGGACGCCCTGTCTGACTACATCGTCAAGATGGACATCGTTGAAGAGGACCGACCGAAAGGCGAGCGGTTCGAGATCAACCATCACCCCTACCGGCTCGAGCAGAGCCGGTGCTTCACCGCCAGCGACGGCGAGCTGGGCTGCCTCACCTGCCACGATCCACACCGCACGGTGCCCGTGGCCGAACGAAGCGAGCACTTCCGGTCCGCCTGCCTGAGCTGTCATCAGGAACACGGCTGTGCGAGGCCGGCGCGCACCGCGACAGGCGACGGTGCTGGGGTTGGCAAGGACACCTCCGACTGCGTCGCCTGCCACATGCCCAAACGACGCACCCAGGACGTGGTCGAGGTCGTGATGACCGATCACCTCATCCGGCGCCACCCTGGAGGCCCCGAGCTCCTGGCGCCGCTGGAGCAGCAACTGCCCGTCATCATCGACGTCGTCCCGCTCGACCCGGAGAGGGCTCCGGCCGGACGGTGGTCCGAGGTCTACCGCACCGTGGCGGTGCTGCGAGCGGGGCCGATCGGGGCGGCGATCGACTATCTCGAGCGCCTCCTCGAGACGATTTCACCGCTGCGGCTCACACCCAGCCTCGAGCTCGGTCGCGCACAGCTCAAGGCGAACCGCTACGGAGACGCTCGGGAGACCCTTGAGAACGCGGTGAGGGTCTGGCCCGAGTCGGCCAAGGCGCACGACCTGTTGGGTGTCGCGTTGGCTCGCACGGGGAGCGCCGACCAGGCCCTGGCCTCCTTTTCCCGGGCCATCGACCTCAGTCCGGACAATCCTGAGGCCCACTTCAACAAGGGTCGTACTCTGGCCACCGCAGATCGACATGAACAGGCTCTCGTTCACCTCGAACGAGCAACCCAGTTGCGGCCCAACCTCGGGGTGGCCTGGCTGTATCTGGGCCGGGTGTACGAAAAACTGGGGAGGACCGCCGATGCGCACCAGAGCTTCGAGCGGGTTCTCGCCGTCGAGCCGTCCTACGGGCAGGGCTATGTCGATCTCGCCCGTTTCCTGTTGGCGCAAGATCAGCCGGAGTCCGCCCGGCGGTATCTGGAGCACGGCGCCCGGGTGGTGCCGGATCCGAAGGCCATCACCGAGGAACTGCGGCGGCTCTCGGTGCAGTAGGCGCCGGTCAATCCAGCGGCTTCGATGCCACCGATTCGCACATCATGACTCGTAGAAATGCCCGCTGGCTCGCACTATCTCGGTCAGCGTGGCGGCGGGCTCAAAGCGCCGACGGTGTTTTTCGGACAACGCACCCATCCGCGAGACGACATTTTTAGCACCGGAGGTATCGATGAAGCGGAACGGTCCGCCGCGGAAGGGTGGGAAGCCGAGACCGAGGATCGCACCGAGGTCGCCATCCCGCGGCGACGAGATCACCCCCTCTTGGAGGCAGTGGACCGCCTCGTTGACCATCAGTAGAGCCAGCCGATCCTGGATTTCTGCGGCGTCGACCGACCTTCGCGCCGCGCCGCCCAGCAGATCGTAGATCTGCGCGTTGACCTGCTTCTTGGTCTTCTTTCTGTTCTTTGGGTAGAGGTAGAAACCGCGCCCGTTCTTGCGCCCGTGAAGGCCCGCTTCATACAGACGAGGCATCGCTCCCGAGCCTTCGAGACCGCGGTCGGCAAAGGCCCGCCCGAGGTCCTGCGCGACGTGGGCGCCGACATCGATCCCGACCTCATCCACCAGTGCGAGCGGCCCGACCGGGTAGCCGAAGTCTTTCATCGCGCGGTCGACGTCCTCGACGCGGGCGCCCTCCTCGACCAGCAGCACCGCCTCATTGAGATAGGGGGCGAGGATGCGGGTGGTGTAGAAACCCGGTCCGTCCTTGACCACGATGCAGGTCTTGCCCTGGGAGGTTCCAAACGCGTGGGCGGTAGCGGTGGCCCACTCGGCTGTTTTTTCTGCAACGACAATTTCGAGCAACGGCATTTTGGGCACCGGCGAGAAGTAGTGCATCCCGAGAACCCGCTCGGGATGTCTGGCCTCGGCAGCGATCTCACCGATCGGCAGGGCCGAAGTGTTGGGGGCGAAAACCGTATCCGTGCCCAC
>CBDTWX010000549.1:0-3929 GCA_965364305.1 uncultured Thermoanaerobaculia bacterium | reverse complement strand
GATGTCCGTGCCGCCCGCCGGATTCCCGAAAAGTATGGGTTCGACCCGGTGACCGATATCCAGGTCCTGTCGCCGATGCATCGCGGCGAGCTCGGCGTCACGCGCCTCAACCAACGCCTCCAGGATCTGCTCACCCCTGCCGGCCGAGAGCTCGTTGTGGGTTGGCGCCATTTCAGGCTCGGTGACAAGGTCATGCAGATCCGCAACAACTATGAGCTCGACATCTTCAACGGTGATCTCGGGCAGGTGACCGGGATCGACCACGAGGAGCGCGAGCTGACGGTGGTTTTCGACGACCGGAAAGTCGTGCTTTCCTCGGAGGACCTCGAAGACATCACGCCCGCCTACGCCTGCACCATCCACAAGAGCCAGGGCAGCGAGTACCCGGCGGTCGTCATCGTGCTCCACCACCAGCACCACATCATGCTGCAGCGCAATCTGCTTTACACCGCCATCACCCGCGGGCGCCGTCTGGTCCTCATCGTCGGATCGAAACGCGCGCTCGGCCGCGCGGTCGCGAACGCCACGGTTCGCAAGCGACACACCCTCCTCGCCGAACGACTCCGGGCGATCGCTGCGGTATGATCTTCGTCACTGAAGGTGAATCGATATGCAGTGCACCAGCCCCCGCAACATGACGAGCCACCCCCACCTCGACACCATGAAAGCCAGCGCCGCGGCTTTTCGCGCTCTGGCCGTCACGCTCGTACTGATCGCTGTTTTGGCGTGCGGTCGTGGACAGTCCGATGAACCGGTCCTTCCCGTCCAGGATGCTGATGTGCCGCGGATCGTATTGCTTCCCTTCGAGAACCTCGGCACGGCGGACGACGAATTCTTCGCTACCGGACTGACCCAGGAGATCACCGCACGTTTGGCTTCGGTCAAGGGGCTTCGCATCGTCTCACCCGGCGCATTGGAACCCGATGAGATCGACAGCACCTCTGCCGATTCGATCGCGAAACAGCTCGGCGCCAATTACGTTTTCAAGGCGACGGTTCTATGGAATCGGGAGACCGCCGGTGGTGAGCAACTGGTGGTCGAGACTCGACTTGCACGTGTTTCTGACGGTGAACTGGTGTGGAGCGACACCATCGTGCGGCCGTTGGCCGAGGTTTTCTCGGTGCCGCCCCACATTTCACACGCCATCGTCGAACACCTGTCGGTCCTGCTGGACGACTCCGAGCGTGCGGCGCTCGACTCACGAACCACCGACAACCTCGAGGCCTACCAGGCCTATCTCCATGGTCTGGCCTACAGATCGAGCTTCGAATTCAAGGAGCTGCAGCTCGCGGAGGAGTATTTCAACCGTTCCGTCGCGGCGGACCCGCAATTTGCGGTAGCCCACGCAGCATTGAGCGAGAACCACAGCCTGATCTTTCATTTCAGGTACGACCGTGCACCGCAGCGTCTCGCGAGCTCGATCGCAAACGCCCACCGGGCTCTCGAGATCAATCCAACTCTGCCCGAGGGCCACCGCGCGCTGGGCCTGTACTACTACTGGTGTCAGCGGAACTTCGAGCAAGCGCTCCGTGAGCTCAGCCTGGCCGCTTCCAGGCGCCCGAACGACCCCCAGATCATCGCCAGCATGGGCTACGTCCTGAGGCGCCAGGGGCGCTGGCAAGAAGCGCTCGACGCGCTCCAAAGGGTCGCCGAGATCAACCCTCAGAACGGAGTCAACGTCCTTGACATCGCATCGACCTGCGCCAGGATGCGGCTCTGGACGGTCGGGATCGAACACAGCCGAAGGGCGATCGAACTCGACCCCGATGCCATTCACCCGTACGTTTTTTATGCGAGAATTCTCAGAGCGCGCGACGGGGCCGTCGACAGCGCTCGCGAGGTTCTCGACAGGATGCCGAACAAGGATCCTGAAGAGCAGGCAATCTACTGGTACGAACAAGCCATGTACGAAAGGGACTTTGGAGCCGCCATCGAAGCGATGTCAGCGGTGGAAGGGCTCAAATCGGAACCGATCGGAGAGGAGTTCTACACGAGATCCCTCGCCGAGTGCGAGAGCCGCATTCTCGGTGGAACCGGTGGACCAAACAGCTCTGCCTGCGTGAGCGCTCGCGCGACGCTGGAACGCGAACGTGAGCTCTCACCGGGCGATCCGGCGGTCCATTCCGCCCTCGGGTGGGCCTATGCGTTGGTCGGCGACAAGGAGGCGGCAATCGAGGCGGGCGAGCGGGCAGTCGATCTGCTGCCGGTCACAGCCGATGCCATGGCCGGCCACAGCTTTCTCGTGCGATTGGCCAAGATCTATGCCTGGGTGGACGAACCCTATCGCGCCGTCAAGACGATCGAGAAGGCTCTCAGAACGCCGGGATGGATCTCCGTCGCGACGCTCAAACTCAACCCGGACTGGGATCCCATCCGAGAGGACCCGCGTTTCCAAGAGCTGCTCAGGATTCACTCCGCAGCTGAGTAGCCGAGGCGGGAGAGCCGACGGCGGGCTGACGGAGAGCTCAGAAGCTCGCCAGCCCGTTCGAGCGAGGCGCCGGAGAGATCACCACGGCGCGCCAACACCCCCAGACACCAGCGACGATCCAGCTCACGATCGAGGTACGACTCAACCAGGGTGATCGCCTCGTCTGGACTTTGCGGGATCCCGGCCTCGATGAGTGCCGAAAGTGCCCGACGACGGGCCCATCCATCTGGAAAGTCCTCGATCAGCTCACCCAGCGTCGAGACGCTTGACCCGGCAAGATCGGGAACCGCGCGGTGGAGCCCACGGAGGCGCCGGAGGATCGAGGATTCGCCTCCGACTATCGTTGCCGCCGCCTCGCCGATTCTCCGTCCACCGGGCTTCGATACCGTGGGGCGTACGTCGCGCCGAGGCGCCGGCGCAGGACGTTGGACGACATCGGTGCTGTCCCAGCGGCTCCAATCGATCGCAGTGTGAGGTGGTCGCGTGGGTCGCTTCGGAGTCGATTCAGGTTCCCGATCGACGTCTGGCGCCGGTGGAGCCGGTGGCGGCTCGGACTGTTCATCGGGCACGCTTTCGGCCGGCACCCCCGTTTCATCGCCGGTCGGTTCGTCGGTTTCGGCCGGCGCCATCTGCCCTTCCTCGTCGACTGCAGAGGGCACCTCCGACGCCTCGTCCGGTGTTTCTTCAACCACCGGCTCGTCGGCGCGCAGCTCATACATATCGTCCTCAACGTCCTCCGCCGGCGCCTGGTCTTTCATGAGATCGGCCGCAAGATCGAGGCTCTTGGACAGCGCGTCGTCGCGTCGGGACGGATCGCGGAAGGCGGTCATGATGTTCCGCAATGCTGAACCGTCGGTTCCCCGGGCATTCGACAACATCTGCAGCAACATTGCCGGCGCCACCCCCCCGGACTTCTTGGCGAGGCCCTCGAGAATGTCTTCGGCGCCGTCAAATCCAACGTGGCGGGCGAGCAGCTTGCGATCTGTCGGGCTCAGCTCGCGAACCGTCCTCCAGGCCCGCGCCAGGATCTTGGCCTGCGCAATCGGCGACTGCGCGGTTTGCAGCTCGAAGAGGAGCGCGTTGAGCTGGCGCTGGCTTCCCATCTACTGGTCGCCGAACACCTTGCCCGAACCCTTCGGTGCGGGCTTATTCTTTTGCTCGAGACCATCGGCCACGGCACCCGGGAGACGCGAGACATTCTGCAGCAGGTTGTCGAGATCGACCCCCGAGAGCTGTTTCATGACCGGACCGAGCTGGCTGAGCACCTGAACCACGTCGTCGGTGAGCCGCGCCGCGCCGGTGCCGTCGCCCGGGTTGCCGCTGTTCGAGATGATCGTCGTCTCTCCAGCCCTGGCCAGCGGCTCGGAGACCGCGGCCGCGATCTCTGGCAGCACCTTGAGCGCCTCGATCGAAAGACCGGCCTCGTTGTAGAGCTTGAGCGCCTCGGCCAGCTTGCGACGAGCCTCGGCCTCGGCCTCACCCTTGGCGAGGATGGCCTCGG
>CBDTWX010000548.1:0-3930 GCA_965364305.1 uncultured Thermoanaerobaculia bacterium | reverse complement strand
GTGCTCGGAGAGCTTCGCGATTGGTGGCATGGGGGGATGATACTGGAAGTAGTTTTGAGTTTTTAGTTTTGAGTTCCCACCCACCCCCCAGGGGGGGATTCTGAATTCCCGCCCGCCCGATGCTGGATGCGAGATGCCCCCAACGTGTCATTCCGACCGAGTGAGCGTAGCGACCGAGTGGAGGAATCTATGGAGTGAATATCTGAAAAGCGTTTTCTACACCTCCATAGATTTCTCGACTCGGCCATGGACCTCGCTCGAAATGACACCGGTGACGTCGCCAATTCCCGGGGGAAGACGGGTGGACGATTCGAGTATCGAGTATCCAGTATCGAGAATCGAGTATCGGGCGGGTGGCCCCCCTTGACAAAAACGAACGGTCGTACTATATTATTCATATGACGAAGGGACAGGACACCAAGGAACGCATACTCGGCGAGGCCTTGGATCTCGCCAGCACGGTCGGCATCGAGGGTCTCTCGATCGGCGAGCTGGCCAAGGCGGCCGAGATGTCGAAGAGCGGGCTCTTCGCCCACTTCAACTCCAAGGAGGAGCTCCAGCTCGAGGTCCTCAGGACCGGGTCCGCCCACTTCATCGAGACGGTTGTCTCCCCCGCCCTGCGGGAGCCACGTGGCGAGCCGAGGGTCCGCGCCCTCTTCGCGCGATGGCTGGCGTGGGAGACGCTGCGCACCGGGGGCTGTCCCTTCATGGCAGCCACCTTCGAGCTCGACGATCGCCCGGGACCCGTCCGCGACGCCCTGGTTGCGACCCAGCAGGATTGGATCGACACGCTCGAGACCGCGATCAAAATCGCCGTCGACGAGGGCCATTTCAGGAAAGACCTCGACACCGGCCAGTTCGCGTTTGAGTTCTACGGAGCCTTCATGGCCTTTCATCTCTACCACCGGTTGCTCCGAGACCCGAAGGCGCACGCCCGCGCAACGGATGCATTCGAACAACTATTGACCTGCGCGAAGTGATGCAGTCGGGAGACATGACCATGTTCGACCACCATTTTTCAATAATAAAAAGCACGAACGTTCGTGTTATGCTCTTCCGGGCATTCAACGCCACTCTCGGTCGGCTGGCGCCGATTCTGGCCGCCAAGCTGGCCGTGCGGCTGTTTGTCACTCCGATTCCGACACGGCCTTCAGCGCGGGAGTCCGGTTGGGCCGAGGGCGCAACCAGAGTGACGATCCCCTCCCCTCTCGGACCGATTCCGGTATGGGCGTGGGGAGATGGACCCGAAACGGTTCTCCTGGTTCACGGCTGGTCCGGTCGTGGTCTCCAGCTCGGCGCCTTTGTCGCGCCGTTGATCGAAAAGGGATATCGCGTCGTCACCTACGATGCACCTGGACACGGAGACGCCCAAGGACGGACATCTTCGATGCCGGCCTTCGCCGCTGCTCTCGGTGCAGTCGCACGAAATTTCGGGCCCGTGTCGGCGGTGATCGCGCACTCGCTCGGAGCAACCGCGGCCGTCTACGCCATCGCCCATCGCGAGCTGGCTATGGCACGGATTGTCACTATTTCGCCGTCGTCCCGGCTCCACGCCCTCCGCGAACGTTTCGGCGAGATGACCGGGTTTGCGCCTCCGGTCATCGCCCGTATGCGGAGAATCCTCGAGGACCGTTTCGGCTTCGACTGGGATGACTCCGAGCCACTTCGGCTCGCTCCAGGCATGGAGATGCCGTTGATGGTGATCCACGACTCGGGCGATCGCTTCGTGCCCCACAGTGAGGGGAACGAGCTCGCCGGCGAGTGGCCTGACGGGCTGCTCGTCACGACGAAAGGGCTCGGCCACCACCGTATCCTCCGCAATCCGGACGTGGTCGCTTCGGCGGTCGCCTTCATCTCTGAACCGGCAACCAATGTGATGGAAAGGAGAGCGTCATGATCTTCGCCGACAGCATCGTGCTGCGTTTCGTTGGCTGGGTCGCTGAGCGGCTCGGTTTCAACCTCGATTTTTGGGAGGACGGCATCGTCGACTCCCTCAACGAGCGCGAGGTGTCCGAGCAGCTGCAGTACGGGAGGGACTGACTCGGAGCTCAGCGGCAGAAGCAGCGCCGACGACGGCGTGGCTCGGCTCAGGATGACGAAGTGAATCGACTTCGCTTCCGGATGTCATCCTGAGGAGGATTCCTCCCGACGAAGGATCTGGGCGGGGGCTCATGGAGGCGCGCTTCCCAGGCCCCCCACCCAGATCCTTCACTCGCAGGGCTCGTTCAGGATGACAGATTCATGGTCATTCATTCACGGCGACACGCGGCCTGCCGGATCGGCCATGACAGTACCGGAACATCACTGACGGTGCCAGGCACCCCCGAAACCGGATCGGCCACGACAGTACCGGAACATCACCGACGGTGCCAGAGCCTGTAATATCGAGATCATGAAGGCCAATGAAACAGATCGCCGGCTTCGAGTTTCGATCGCCATCGTGCTCTGTTCCGTCTTCCTCTCGCTGGTGCCGGTAATCGGCTTCAGCAGCGAACTCGAGGGCCACCTGCGCCGCGAGTACCTCGAAATCAAAGAACGCCTGGCGCGGGGTTGGAACACCTGGAACACCCGCTCGGTCCTCTCCCACTCGCTGCTGCCCGAGGGCTTCGGTCTCAACCTCGCATTCAAGAAGGTGGCGTGGCTCAACGAAGGTTACCTTCCCGAAGCGCTGATCGGACGCAAAGAGGACGGGGCCCACATCCGCCCGGGACCCCACACCCTGGACGGAAGTTACACCCGGCTCGACATCGAGTGGGAGCAGCTCGAGGCGCGGGTCGAGTCTGCACACGCCGGCGACGATCTGGTGATCCTGGTGACGCCGCTCGAAAAGACAAAGCTACCAGTCAAGCTTGTGGTCTCCAGCGCGATGTACTGGAACCGTCCCGGCTCGTTGTCCAAGGTGTCGGACACCCAGCTTCAAGCGACACTGCCGTCGCGGAACATCGACGTCTACTCCACAGTCCCTCACGAGGAGGATTTCTACGTGTCCGCCGCGACCCCGTACCTGGTCCTCGTACTCGACCGTCCGGTCGGGCTGTCGACCGGCCGTTCACGCAGCCTCGAAGAGATTGAGACAGCCGTCGAAATCACGCGCACCGAGGTCGAGCGTGCGGCCGCCGCCTTTGGCGAGATCGCAGAGGCCTACATCGCGGTGGAGTCGGGCATCGCCTGGAACGTGGTCTATGAGCCTCGGCACGATCGCGTGGTCTCGACCGTCGGCCGGCTGTGGAACGAGGAGTACGGCGGCTACTGTCTCTTCGGCTGGGACAACTTCTTCCTCGCCTACATGACGTCGCTCTTCGACCGCGACCTGGCAATCGCCAATCTGCTCGAGCACCTGCGCGGGGCGACGGAGGAGGGCTTCATTCCCAACGATAATCGCGGCAACGGCAGCAAGAGCTGGGATCGCTCGCAACCTCCGGTCGGCTCGATCATGGCGCGCGAGATTTACAAAGTCTTCCCCGAGCGGTGGCTGCTCGAAAACGTGTTCGACGATCTGCTGGCGTGGAATCGATGGTGGATGCGGCGCAGGCTCAACGACGGTCTGCTCAGCTACGGATCGCACGAGGCCAAGAACCCGTTTTTCGAGCCGGCCACCCAGAGCAAGCGGACGGCCGGTTACGAGTCGGGTATGGACGACTCACCGATGTACGAGGGAGTGCCGTTCAACAAGGAGAAGAGCACCCTCGAGCTGCAGGATGTCGGTCTCACCAGCCTGGTGATCGCGGACTCGTTGGCCCTGGCCGAAATGGCGGATGAGCTCGGCCGCCCGGCCGAAGCGGTCGAGCTGCGAGCACGGGCAGCGATGCTGTCTGAAAACCTCGAAGGCCTCTGGCACGAGGAGACCGGGCTCTACCTCAACCGTCGCACCGATTCGGAGGAGCTTTCTCCTCGGCTCTCGCCGACCCTCTTCTACCCCTTACTGGCGGA
>CBDTWX010000547.1:0-3933 GCA_965364305.1 uncultured Thermoanaerobaculia bacterium | reverse complement strand
TGGGTGTGGGAGGATGGGTAGGAACTACAAAACCAAAAATCAGATCTGAGAAATGGATTGAGGCGATCAAGCCCCAAGCCTCAAGCCCCAAGCCTCACGCCCTCACTCAAGCTGACGACTCAATCGAGAGTGATGATCGCGTCGCCGACGCCGACCGAGACCTCGATGTGATGGATCCCGTTGCCGGACCAGGACGCCGCGTGGCTGACAAAGCCTCCGCTCGAGATCTTCTCGCCGCGGACGGTGAGACGGGCATCTCCGACACCACCTGCCCCTTCGGCCGAGGCGTAGGCATCGGCAGGGGCGATGACCACTGCGGTGCCGACTCCGAGATCAATGGTGATGTCGCCGTCGGCGACTTCCGCCTCGATATCGCCGACACCGCAGTCGATCTCGATTCCGGATCGGGCGCCTTGGATCGAAATGTCACCGACTCCGTGGTTCAGTCTCAACTCGATATTGGCGGGCATCTCGATGATCCACCGCTCTTCGAAGCGGCGCTCGTCGTCGGCCGGTGGGTCGATGCCGATGATCAGCTTTTTTCCCTTCGACGTGGCCTTCAACGATGCGGCCTGGACGTCGTTCTCGGCCCGACGTTTGGACGAAAAGAAGCCACCGCGGCGTGGTGTGAGCGTGACCTCGATGACGACATCATCGAGCCCCTCGCGCGCGATGAGCTTGACATCGCCGATTCCGGAGTTGAGCTCGAGTACCTCGACTGCCCCGACCGGAACTGTTCGGGTCAGGGTTCGCGATTCTGCGTGCGACAGAACGGCACAGGAGAGAATTGCGATCGTGACCAGTGAGATCTTCCTCATCGTCAGGCTCCTTCTCGAGCGGTCACACAGTAGAACGTGAGATCGAGGAAAAAGTTCGGCTCACTCCCATGTTTCGCGGATTGTCAGCTGGATGTCGGCGGACGCGGTTTCGACGTCGAAAGTCGGGCCGTCACCCAGCATGCGGAGGCTGATACCGGACTGGGACACCTCGCCGGGGAGTTCGCTGCGGATACTGCCGGTCGTCGTGGTGAGAGTTCCCTTGGGATGGACGCCCTCGGGCACCATCAGATGCACCCTTCCGGAGGAGGAGCGAATCCGGACGGCCTGTCTCGGTTCCATGCGATCCCAGCTGAGGGTGATTTTGCCGGTAGAGGTGATGACCTCGGCGTTTCCCGAGAGGTTTTCGAGCCAGATACTGCCAGACGCGGTGTCCACATGCGCATCGCGGGTGCCGCCGATCAGGCGAAAGTCTCCGGACGAGGATCGGGCGAAGAGATGATCGAGGGGCCGAAAGACCTCGATCTGAGCGTCCCCCTCCGCCGTGCGAATGTCGAGGGATCGTGCTGCGCCAACCATCTCCATATTTCCCGCCGAGGTCCGCAGGCGCAGGGGATGCGCGTTGGGAAAGTCGCCGCGCACCCGAATGCCGCCGCTCGTGGTTGTCACATCGGGTACGACCCCGCCGGGAACCAGCAAGGCGATCCGAGCACGCGATGAGACCCACCCGAGACCCAGGAAACCAGGCTTTCCAGGGGTGACCTCGATACGGAGCGTGTCATCACCGTCGGTGAAGGCCGGGGTGTGGTTTTCAATCCACTTCGACGCCTTTTCGTCGCCGGCGCCACGGATGTGGAGCAGGATATCGGCCTCGATCTGGTCGACATCGGCGGAACGTACTCGAATGTCGAGATCCGCGCCGTCCACCAGAAGCGTTTTGCCGTCAGGGCCGCTGAAAGTTTCCGTGAGTGCGAGGTCTTTCTGCGCCGCGTGCGCTGGAAATGTCCCGATGGCGACGACGAGGCCGAGGTGCAGCGCCAACATACTCAATCTCGAATTCATGGTCTGGCTCCGATCATGTGGTGGGAAACGGCAGCACATTGGCGGGCCGGTCGTCGCGACCGGCCGGACCCGGCGGTCCGTCGAGACGCGGATTCGTGTGGGCGGCAAAAGCCCGAGTCTTGAACTCGTGATCCAAGGATGCCAAAAACGTGCGAAATCGCTTGAGAACTCTTCGTGTGCTCGACAGATTGGTGCCGACCGATCGCGCCGTCCCGACGATCGAGGGTCGGTCGCCGTCGATCTCGAGGGTTGCCAGAATCGCCGCCGCACCCCAGGGATCGGGCACCTGCGGCCTGGCGTCACGATGTTCAAGGTACGCCCTCCACAACCGGCGCGCTGCGAGGCAAACGAGTTCCGAGTGCTCGTTGACCGCGCAGCATCGAATGATCGCCTCATCGACCTCGCGCTCGACCCCCTCGATTGGCCTGAGCCCTTCACGCCAGGATGCAGCCAGCTTCTTTTCTGCGTTCGATCTGCGATGTGCGCTGCGAAGAGCGTCGTGAGCCTCTCCGAGAAGCCGTGACTCGGGATGATTGCCGAGACCGTCCCTCAGTACCTCGTCGGCCTCCCCCCAGCGACCCATCGCGGCCAGCAGATTCGACCGCAAACCGAAGAGAAAGACCTGGAGGTCCTCAGGGATCTGGCCGTCAAACGGTATTTCTTCGAGGATGTCGAGCGCCTCGGGAATCCTTCCCTGCTCGGAGAGGACGACCGCCAGCTGGACTGGAAGATGAACGGCATCGGGAAAGAGCCTCCATCCCATCCTGAGCAGCTCCTCCGTTCCGGCGAGATCGCCGACAGCCTCGAGCGCGTTGGATTGCAGGTGACACGCGTGCGGCGACGGCTCGAGCTCCCAGGATTTCGACGCGGCCGGCAACGCGAGCTCGGCGCAGCCCATCGCGAGGTGTGCCTGTGCCTTCCAAATGAGTAGGGTTGCCGTGAAATGGCTATTCTCCTCGACATTGGGGAGAATGCGATCCACCTCTGCGATGACCTTTCGATGCCGACCAAGGCGGGTCCATTCCAGGCACCGCTCGACTGACCGTTCAATTCGCGAACGCGTTTCGTCCCGGTCGTTGTTGCGGTCGCCACTCATGACTCGAATGCTAGCACGGGGAGGTAGGACGAATCTGGAATGAGGAAGTAGGAATGAGGAATGCCGTCTAGACAGTGGCTTGTGAATTCGGAATTCGGAGTTCGGAATTCGGAATGCCCGCCCGCCCGGATACAGGGTTCAGGGTTCATCCGCGCATCCACCCGCCCGGATACAGGGTTCAGGATACAGGGCCGCCCACTCGCCCCTTGACAATACCAAGCCCAGACTCCGCGATCTCGGTGTATCCTGCATCCTGTATCCGGGTGGGTGGGCGGAACGGGGAGAGAGCAGGACGACCCGTTGCCGGGCCGTCCCACCCTCACGATGGTCTTTAGCGTCGGGATGGACCGGTCGATCGCCGCCGTGGCTGTTTCCGCTCGGCGGTGTTACTCGATCGGCTGTCTGCATTCGCCCTCGCGGGCGGTTTCTTGGACGAACGCTGCACAGAGGCGGGATAGGGCTTCTCGGCGCCGCGTCGACTCTGCGAAGAGGTTTGAGTTGCCCTGGAACGATGAGACCGACTGTCGCTCGGTGCCGCGCTTGATCGGGATTCGACGGACCGGCGGCTTTGCGATGTTACTGGAATCACGTTGCCGCGATCTGATGGGCGGCTGGTGGCGGAATTCGCCCGCGCTGTGAACGCAGGTTTGACACCGTTTGCCGACCTCAAAGTGGTCCTCGGCACGTCCGTGGGTGCGGAACCTCCTGACCGAGACGAGGGGGATGAGATGTTCCGGGGGCGAACCTCGTGGTGACGGTTCCTCCGGTGGTCGGTGGTCGCCCCTCGTGAAGCGGACGCCGCGGCTGAAGCGGCTGTGCTTCGAGGGCGAACCTCGTGGTGACGAATTCTTCGGTGGTCGGTTGTGGCACCTCGCGACGTGGACGCAGCGGCCGAAGTGGCCGTGCTCCGGGAGCGAACAAGCGGTTGGCGCCGCTCCAGCGCCTCCGCCCCGAGGGCGCCCGCTGCTCCTTTTAGCGAATGGGCTGTGCGGACGGCAA
>CBDTWX010000546.1:0-3937 GCA_965364305.1 uncultured Thermoanaerobaculia bacterium | reverse complement strand
GGTGGTGCACGTGGCAGACAGCACCTTCGACGAAAGCTCGCGGACGCCGCGGCATTTCCTCCCCTTCCCGAGCATCACATCATCACAACAAAGTTCAGAAAGTCTACCCCGGCACCCATTTTCGCGTATTGTGTGATGCCCAACCATTATTGCCACCTTGCGATTTGAACCTCATCGTTGATCGGAGGCAACGAAAACCAGCCCTCCCAGATCACGGGATTGAGAACGACCATCCGCCAAGAGCTCCCGACTCGAAGCCATCGGCGAAAATGAACGGATCAACGAGCACGATGGCGGACTCCTGGCACGGACCCGAGCTGGTGACGGTGACCCAGTAGTACCGAGGATCGTTCGGGTCCACCGCGATGGTCGGGCTGGTCTCGCCGGTGCTCCAGGTGTAGCTGTCATAACCGCTCGTGAGCGACAGGATTGTCGGGTCGCCCCATGCGGGGTCGATCACCGGTATCGTGCATCCGGTGTTCGCCGTCGCGGCCATGACGGGATCACCGAGGTCACTGGTGACCGTGCTCTGGTTGAAAATGTGCGGCAGCGTGTACGAGGCCACAGCGATGTCATAGATTTCACCCGCGTCGCGCCCAGTGACCGGAATCTCGAACTCGGTTTTGGCCGCCGTCATCCCGACGGAGACCCACTGAGAAGCCGCCACCGGTGAGACGAAAACCTCGTAGCCGCCCGGGTCGCTCTGATAGCTCACCGCATCCCAGCTCAACCAAACGGTGTGGTCGCCGACCCAGTAGACCACCGGATTCTCAGGCGCGACAGTCTGTGTGCTCTGCCAATCGCCACCACCGGCTTGTTTCTGATCGAGGAACGCGATGAGCGCGGCGTCATCAGAATGAAGCGCATTGTATCGAAGATCCAGCCCGCTCCCGTCCTGAAGCGCGTCAAGGTTTTGGAATTCGGTGGGAACAGCCCCCCTCAGCTGGTTGAAAGCGAGGTACAGATACTCCAGATTCAACATGCTTCCAAGCTGCGACGGGATATCCCCGCTCAACCGGTTGAACTCCAAGTGCAGGTTCTGCAAGCTCGACAGATTTGACAGTTCAGGAGGGATGCTACCACTCAACTGGTTGTGACTCAGCCGCAGCCTGATCAGAGCGGGAAGGTCTCCCAACTCCGGCGGAATGCTCCCACTCAATTGGTTGGACTCGGCGAACAGAATGGTCAAGCCCGAAAGGCTTCCCAGCTGTGGAGGAATGCTCCCGCTCAGCTCGTTGTATGCCAGAAAGAGGGATGTCAAGCTTGCCAGGTCTCCCAACTGCGACGGGATGCTTCCGCTCAGTTGGTTGTTGTTCAGGAGCAAGAGCTGCAGGTTCGGCAGGTTTCCCAACTCCGGCGGAATGCTCCCGCTCAGCTGGTTGTGGCCAAGAGAAGCCACCGTCAGATTTGTCAGCAATCCCAGATCTGGTGGAATGCTTCCGGTCAACTCGTTGGAGAACAGGGAGAGCACCGTCAGGTTGGTCAAAAGTCCCACCTGGGAGGGGATCCTCCCACTCAACTCGTTGAGGTTCAGACGCAAGTCCTGCAGATTCGTCAGGCTTCCCACCTCGGTTGGGATGCCCCCGTTGAGGTGGTTGTTGGTGAGATAGAGGATCGTCAGGCTCGTCAGATCCCCGATTTCCGAGGGGATGCTCCCGCTCAGTTCATTGGAATCAAGAAACAACGAAGAGACATGCCCACCCGAACAGCCCACCCCATTCCAGGTGCACTCCGTGCCGACCGCCCCCAGCCAGTTGGTGCTGTTGGTCCAGGCGGGTCCATCGGTGCTGTTGTAAAACGCGATCAGCGCGTCGCGCTCGCTCTGGGGGATCTGGGCTGACGCGAAACTCCCGGTGGCGACGAAAACCATGACGCTGAATACCGTCTTGCGCATGAGCGAACCTCCGTATTTCACGCTGTGCCCTGAGCAATGCGACGTCAATTCCTGACTCTCAACTTTCAGTTTCTGCCGCCGTCGTCGAAACGGTTTCGTTGTCGGAGATCGAGAGCTCGGCGACCTCCGGTGCATCGGCAATCGCCTCGAGCGCCTGCCGGCAAGCATCGGACATGGCGCGAACGGCGGACTCGCCGGCGAGCGACTTCGCCTTGAAGCCGGACATCATCCCCTTGCTGGTCTGACCGTCACCGGTGACGGTCTGGACGAGCAAGGTCTCGCCATCGGGGTCCTGAACCGTGATCTTGTACACCATGGTCGCGGTGTAGGGATTCGACGCGGGGCGCGGAATGACGGCCTCGAAGCGAACGATCTCGATCCTGACGACCACATCGACCGCAGCGTTCTTTCCTTCGCCGATTTCGACGACCTCGGCAAAGACCTGCGGCATGTTGGCGCCGAAAAGGTTCACCGTGTAGTCACCGATCGGGTACTTGATCCTGTCGAAGGGGCTGGTCTTGACGACGTGGATCGCAGAGCGCAGTTCGTCCGGCAGGAGCAGACCGGCGGTCAACGGAAAAGGGATGAGGTCCTCGTTGGCTTCGAACGCGATCTCGGTCGCCGGCGGCAGCTTCAGTGTCGCGGCCGGCGCGTTCGCTGCGATGAACAGGCACAAAAGAAGGGTCAGAGCCGTGGTCTTCATGGTTCCTCCTCGGACGGTTCGGGCGGTTCAATAGATGCGAGGTGGTCTTTTAGGCCAGACAACAGATCGGCAACCACCGCGTCGGCCATCTCGGGCCGGTCCAGAGGGATCGGCTTCCAGAGCCCCTTGTTGGCCCAACGGATCGCTGAGTTCCGCGCGTCGACCAGCAGGGCCTCGAGCCCGAGCCCTTCGGCAAACGACGGCAGGTAGATGTTGTAGGTGAAGAGATCATGGCCGTTGGCCATGGCGTTGCTGTAGCCGGAGGCAAAGCTGCTCGCGGTCCCGACGGCCATGATACCGATCTTCCCGGCCTTCATCCCGCCGGTTTCGAGATTGGTCTTTCCGGCCACAAAGAGCACGGCGTCGGCGCCGGTCTGCTCGGAAAGCTCGAGCAGCGCCGTCCGTGCGGAACGGCTTTCCAGGGTCGGCAGAACCGGCAGGTACGGCAACCTGATGGGATCCACCAGCTCCATCTGGCTTTTCGCGTCACGCCAGAGGCGGCGGAGGTTGTCGCCCTGTTCATCCCCGTTGACTTCGACCATCTCGACCTTGTCAGCGAGGCGATCGGCAATTGCTCGCGCGACCACCGCTGCGACCGCCTCCCCGGCGGACTCATCCTCGCGTTCCTCGGCGAATCCGCGCCTGATCACCATCAGATCGGGGGTCACGACCGTCAGCACCGTGACCGGTTCGGACCCGATGACCTCACCATCCAACAACGCGAGATCGACCGTGACTCGCGTTGCATCCGATCTGATCTCAACGGTCAACGGATCGTATCCCCGCTTTTCGAAACGAAGCCACAGGCTGCTCTTCTTTGGGAATCGGAAGGTCTTTGTCAAGGGAGTCTCACCGGCCACGACCATCCCGTCGCCAGGCTCGGTGTCGGCGGTCGGGTGAACCGAGACCATGGCGCCTGGCGGGTTCGATTCGACCACGACCTCGACGTTTCGTTTCCCGGCGACGGCAGGGTGGACGCAGGTCATGATGACGAAGCACGTCATGACGACCACGAATGACCTTCCTCCGGCGCGATAGTGCTCGTTGTTCATTGGTCCTATTCCATTCCTCGAAGATCCGGTCACCGGCGTCCCGACCGGTGCTCGTGTCGAAGAACTAGCAAGGGTGATGCCATCGCAGCGAACCTGAGCCTCACAACTCGAGATCGGGCGTGGGCGCGAGACCTACCCGGTTTCGCCCACTCGGCCGGCGGCTGATCTCCACAGCCTTCATACCCGTGGGGGTATGGGAGATACACCCCTGGGTTCGGCTCCACCCGGATCGTGCCTCGGGGTGCTCGATGTACTGTCACGTACGCCTCCGCGCCCCTCGGGTCGAAA
>CBDTWX010000545.1:0-3937 GCA_965364305.1 uncultured Thermoanaerobaculia bacterium | reverse complement strand
CACGTCACCTCGAACCTTTCGCTTCGAACGCTGGTGAATAGTCCGGGCTAGGAAAAAGCCGACAGGGCGGCGCGGACGGCGGCGACCAGAATGATGATCGCAAAAAGGCGTTTGAGGCCGGTGGCCGAGAGCCGAGTTTCGGCGAGGTGAGCGCCCGCAAGCCCGCCCAGGAGGACCGCGACAGCCAGTGGGCCCGCAATCTGAAGATCGATCGATCCACGCAAACCGTGAGCTGCGAGACCTGCGATCGATAACGTCAACACGGTCGCTGAACTCATTGCGGCGACCTCTCTCGGGCCCGCCCATCCGAGGAGCAGCACCAGCGGTCCGAGAAACACACCGCCGCCGATGCCGAGGAATCCGGAGGCGAGACCGATCAACAGTCCGGCCGGCAAAGCCACGGCCCACAGCCGTAAGGTCGTCGGAGGCGCCGGATTGTCCGTGCTCGCCGCGGACCTCAGCATGGCGACAGCCGCCGCCACCAGACCCAGAGCGAGCATTGCGAGAAAGAAACGCCGCGGTGCCGCGACGAAGCCGCCCGCAAAGGCTGCAGGAATGGCGGTGAGGAGGAATGGAGCGAGCAAACGCGGGCTCAGGCGGCCAGCGATGCCGAACCGCAGGAGCGCGGCGCCGGTGACCACGATGTTGAGAAGCAGGGCAGTCGACGGCATGGCCGCTGTGGCGATTCCGAAGAGGGTCATAAGGGCCAGATATCCGGTTCCCCCTCCGAGACCCACGGCCGCGTAGGCCGCCGCGACCAGTGCGCACAGCGGCACGAGAATGAGTAGGGTGGTCGTCTCCACTGCCTCCCGATTCTGCCACGAATCGGATCGATCTGGCTTTCCGAGCTGAGACCATCACGGCCCCGTAAACGTAGAACGGGTAGACATCGGGGGTAACGATGATGAATACACAACCGCATCGATCGAACTCGAGCAAGGAAAACATCCTCTACATTCTCATCTTCAACGCGTTCTTCTGGGTGTTGGCGGTTGTCGTGTCGACCTTCCAGCTCTACGGCCAGGAGTGTTTCTCAAGGGTCTTCCCCGTTGTCGTTGGTGGCACCTTCGTGGCGCTGGTGGCGGTCATCTCGGCGTGGAAACAGCAAAGAATCCGGAATTAGGAATTCCGAGCTCCGATTTCCGAATTCGTACCGATATACTGTCTCAATGACAACACGAGCCCTCAAGGCACTTCTGCTCGACCTCGATGACACGCTGCTCGGTAACGCGATGGAGACCTTCATCCCGGCCTATTTCCAAGCCCTCACCGATTTCATCACCGAGATCCAACCACCGGATCGGCTCATCGAGCAGCTCGTGTCTGCCACCCGCACCATGGATCGCAACGACGGCACGGGACCGACCAACGAGGAGGTCTTTTCCTCAGCCTTTTTCCCGGCCCTTGGGGCGCCGCGGGAGGAGCTGGCGCCGCGTTTCGAGCGGTTCTATGCCGAGGCCTTTCCAGCCTTGCGGTCGCTGACCACACCGCGGCCGTCCGCGCCCCGGATCGTCGAATGGGCGAAGCAACGAGAATTGCAGGTAGCGATCGCCACCAACCCGATGTTTCCACGGACCGCCATCGAACAACGGATGGAGTGGGCGGGCGTTGGGGCAGAACGCTTCTCCTACGATCTCATCACCAGCTACGAGAACTCGCACGCCACGAAATCGAGCTCCGCATACTTTCGAGAGATTCTCGACCTGCTCGAGCGGCGGCCCGAGGAGTGCCTGATGGTCGGCGACAACTGGGACTGGGACGTGGCGTGCGCCGCTGAGGCGGGGATTCCCGGGTATTGGATCGCCGACCCGGATGCACGACTGCCATCCGTGGGGATCTCCGTCGTCGGCCAGGGGACGCTGGATGATTTCTACGCCCTTGCTCGTCGCGGATTGTTGGAGGAGCGGTTTGCCCAGTTCGTGGGCCAGGGCGTCCGCCAATGATGGCGCGGAAGGTGCGCAGGCGATTCATCGACCACGTCGTGGTCGGTGACGGGGGCATGGGATCGGAGCTCCTCCAGCGACTTCCCGAAGGATCGCGCCTCGACATCGCGGCCCACCAGCACCCGAAGGATGTGCTCGATATCCACCTTGCCTACATCGAGGCGGGCGCCGAGCTCATCTCGACCGCCACCTTCGGCAGCTCGCGCCCGCGCATGGAGAAGGGCCGGGTGGGCGATCTCACCGAGACCGCCAACGCCGAAGCGGTCAAGCTCGCCCGTGAAGCACGGGAGATCTCCGGCCGTGATGTCTTGGTGGCGGGTTCGATAGCGCCGCTGGCCGGGGTACTCGATCTCGATGAACCTGATGGGCGGGCAGTCATTCCGTTGGCCCACTCCGAGCAGGCGACGATCCTTGCAGGACGGGGTGCGGATCTTCTGGTATTGGAGACCTTCTTTCGGGTCGACGAGCTGGTCATCGCGGTGGCGGCGGTGCGCAGCGTCACGGACCTGCCAATCATCGCCATGATGACCTTTGCCCACGAACGGCCGCCGCACCCCTATGAGGAGCAGGCCGCGATGCTTGACGAGCTCGCCGATCTCGATCTTGTAGCGCTGGGCGTCAACTGCGCGCCGGGGCCCATGGGGGCGATCGAGATCCTGCGTCACGTCCGACAGGATAGGTTGCCGCTGGCGGCATCACCCAACGCCGGAATGTTGGTGCGGCGCGAGGG
Source organism: uncultured Thermoanaerobaculia bacterium (assembly GCA_965364305.1). GTDB lineage: Bacteria > Acidobacteriota > Thermoanaerobaculia > Thermoanaerobaculales > Sulfomarinibacteraceae > Sulfomarinibacter. The sequence continues at coordinate 1,264 of CBDTWX010000545.1, read as the reverse complement.
CCGGATCCTCATGCCGCCCGCGACCCCGAGCTATCTCGCCCGATTCGCCCGGCAGGCCGTCGGTCTGGGCGCGGTCTTCATCGGCGGGTGCTGCGGCACGGGACCGGAGCACATCCGCGGAGTCGCCGAGGCGGTTACCGATCTCAGGCCCGAGCGGCGCACCATCACCTCGGTTGTGATGCCGGATTCGGCGCCCGAGCCCGAACCGGTCCGACCCTCGTCGGCCCTTGCGGCAAAGCTCGAACGCGGCCGATTCGTGCAGTTGGTGCAGCTCGACCCGCCCAAGGGAACAAACGTGGATGCGATCATCGAGGCCGCCGCGTCGATCTCAACCCACCCAGATGTCGATGGTGTTGACATCAACTCCAACCCGCTGGCTCGGCTGAGAATGGATCCGCTGTTCCTCGGACAGCTGGTCCAGCAGCGGACAGGTCTCGAGGCGGTGCCCCACATCACGCCCCGCGACGCCAGTCTGATGGGTCTTCAGTCACAGCTCCTCGGTGCGTGGACGGGTGGTATCCGGAGCCTGCTCGCCATCACCGGAGATCCCTCCCAGCTCGGCGACTATCCAGGGGTCCACGACGTTTATCACGTCGACATCTTCGAGCTCGTGCGAGCCCTGTCGCGGATGGCCGAGGGCTTTGACTGCGCGGGCAACCGCATCGGTGACCCCCCCGGTTTTCTGATCGGCGTTGCGGTCAACCCGGCGGCGGACGACCCAAAGAAAGAGGCCGACCGGTTGCGCCGCAAGGTGGACAACGGTGCCCACTTCGCCATGAGTCAGGTGTGTTTCGACTGGCAGGCGTGGGAAGATTTTGTCGGTCTCTTCAGCGGCGGCCTTCCGATTCCGACGCTCGCCGCCGTGTGGCCGCTGAGGTCGTTGAAGATGGCCCTGCGGCTCCACCACGAGGTTCCCGGCATCCTGGTGCCGGACGATCTCCTCGATGCCCTGGAGGCGGCCGGGGCCGATGCCGCCAAAGTGGGTTTCGACCGCGCAGTCGAGATGCTGCGGGAAGCCCCGAACCACGCGGCCGGCGCCTATTTGATTGCGCCCTTCAAACAGCCGCAGGCGATCCTTCCGGTCATCGATGCCGCACACGAGAACTAGGAATGAGGAATTGTGAATTCGGAATTCGGAATTCGGACTTGCCACCCACCCGCCCAAGGAGAAACCGTAGATCACGCAGATTGACGCAGATGGGCCATCGTGCCATGCAGCCGAGACTGCTGCACCACAATGTTTCGTGTCTTGGATGTTCAGTGG
>CBDTWX010000544.1:0-3941 GCA_965364305.1 uncultured Thermoanaerobaculia bacterium | reverse complement strand
GGGCACGTCACCTCGAACCTTTCGCTTCGAACGCTGGTGAATAGTCCGGGCTAGAGTAGACTCTCGAAATGAGCAACGACGACCGTTTTCTTCCGGTGCTCGACGATGGCCTCGACGAACCGGCCCCGGTGTGCTCGCCAAAGATCTATGTCTCCAACGAAGAGGCTGCACTTCTCGCCGCCATGCGCCGCCTGCGTGAAAGATCGCTGGAAGTCCGCAAGGATCTGGAGCACGCGACGAGTCATGATCGCGCCCGCCTCGAGACGGAGTTCGACGAGCTTCGCAACGAATGGAAAATGCTCGCCAAACGCCGCGAAGAGGCCTTCCGGCAGAAGATGATCATGCTCGGGCATCTGCCGCCTGAGCAACCCGCTCCACCATAGGAACCTGAGGTCGAGAGAGTCACAGAGACGGCCATCAGGTTCAGCGGCAGGGATCAGATACAGCGGCAGATGTCAGGGGCAGTGGGCAGTGTGGGTGAGGGCCAAGGACGATCGGGAAGGGACCGTTTGCACTGCTGGAGAATCGCCTCTGCCTCGGCAAGAGAATTCGACAGTCACATGAGGCTGCTTGCACGAGCTGGGGGAATCAATCGCACCAAGGCCGAAAGGGCACTTTCAACCTTTGACGAGGTCCGCGCCATGACCTGGAGGCTCATCAACCGAAAGAGCTGATTTGACACGCTTGGGCACCCGACCCTGACGCTGTCTCTGATCGCTGCTGCCGGCGACTGCCGCTGCCTCTGTTTGCTGCCCCTGATGACTGGCGCTGGTGACTGGCGCTGTTTCCTGTCGCTGTAACTCACCGCTGTGCCGCGAGGGCCGCGACCTCGCGGTGGCGAAAACAGTCGACCAGGTGGTCGTTCACCATCCCGGTGGCCTGCATGTGGGCGTAGACGATGGTCGGGCCGACAAAACGGAATCCGCGTTTCCTGAGATCCCTGGAAATCGTCTCGGCCAGAGGGGTCTTGGCGGGGATCTCGGCTATGGACCGCCAGGAGTTCTGGATGGGCCGGCCATCGAGAAAGGACCAGATGTAGTCCGAAAAGCTCCCATGCTCGTTCTGTACCTCGAGAAAGGCCTGCGCGTTGCTGACAGCTGACGCCACCTTGAGGCGGTTCCGCACGATGCCGGGGTCTTCCAGGAGCTCGGCGGTCTTGCGGTCGTCGTAGCGGGCGACGATCGCCGGATCGAACCCATCGAAGGCTTGACGATAGCCCTCGCGCTTCTTCAATATTGTCGACCAGCTCAGCCCGGCCTGCGCACCCTCGAGAATCAGGAACTCGAACAGCGTGAGGTCGTCGAAAACCGGGACGCCCCACTCTTCATCGTGGTAGGCCACGTAGAGCGGATCGTTGCCGCACCAGCCGCAGCGTTGCCGAGTCGTCGTCATTCTTCCTCCTGTTCGATCGGCTGCTCCTCTCCGAGAAAGCGCAGGGCGATCTTCCGGCCGAAGAGCTTGCTGAAGAGATTCGCCTTTCGTTTCAGAGTCCAGCCCTCGAGCAGCAGACCCGCGGTCCCATCAAGCCACAACGAGACCTCGTCATCCCCGATCATCACGCTGACACCGGTCACCCGTTGGGTGTGTTCGCGATCGAGGGAGTCGGCGATTCGCAAGATGGACGCCAGCTTTGTCACCACCCCCTGATCCTCTGGAGACAACGCCGCAAAGGCGTCATGATGAGGTTGTGGATGGGCCTTGCGGTGGTAACGGGCAACGTTGGCGATCATCAACATGTGCTTGCGGTCAAAACCCGGGAGCTCGGAGTGCGAGATGAGGTAGAGCGAATGCTTGTGATGGCCGTTGTAGCTCACGAACTGACCGATGTTACAGAGCATCGCGGCTGCCATCAGAATCCTGCGTTCCGGCCCGGAAAGCCCGTGCAACGGCCTCAACTGATCGAAAAGGGATACCGAGAGCGCCGCAACATGCCGCGCATGCGCTTCATCGAACAGATACTTGCGGCCCAGAGCCGATGCGCTGTTCAGAAGCTCGCGCTCCCGGCGTTCCTCGTGGTCGCTCCGTCTCGTCAAATGGTTGACGAGATCGTAGAGGACACCCTCCTTGATGCCGACCCGAGGGACCAGAATTTCACCGGCTCCGCACAACTCACCGAGCCGCTGGTAGACCATGGCTGCGGGCAAAATCACGTCGGCACGATCGTCCCGCAGACCGAGATCCTCCACCCGCTGGCGATACGAGAGCCGCGCCAGTTGCTCGATCAAGGCACGAAGAGTGTCGATCGGCAGTCTCGTGACGCCGATCTCGTCCTCGAAACCGGCGAGCTTCGCGAGCGCCTCGATGTTGCCTCCGGTCGCAATGTAGCCGGCGACCGTCTGGCCGTCAGCCATCGCCGGCACCTTGAGGACCGAAATGTATTCGGCCAGGAGCCTTCGGAATCGGCCGGGGTCCGCGCTCGATTCGGTCAGCTCCTCGAGGAGGCGCACCGAACCCATGGTGTGGGACTCGCTCCAGTAGGCGCCGTGCTCATCAACCAGCGACACCTCGACGCTGCCGCCACCGAGATCGACCAGCAGCCATTTGCGGCTCCCGAGAGGAATTCGGGCGGCCACAGCGAGGTGCACGAGTCGTGCCTCCTCGGAGCCGCTGATGACCTCGAGATCGATACCCGTTTCGTCGAGAACCCGTTGCACGAATTCGCCGCCGTTTTTGCTTTCCCGTACAGCGCTGGTGGCCACGGCCCGACAGTGCTGGATCCCCAATGCATCCATCTGGTCTTTGAACTCGCCGAGCGCCGCAACTGCCTCGTCCATTGCCTTGGAATCCAGCACCCCGGAAAGGAAGACACTATGACCGAGGCGCACCGAGCAACGTCGACTGGCAAAGACCGTGTACTCGCCCTCTTCCCCGAACTCGGCAGCCAAGAAACGGATTGCGTTCGATCCCATGTCCACACAGGCAACCCGCAACGGAAAGGTGACCGCGTCGGTGTCTGGCTCGTTCTTCCTTTTACTCACCATGTCGTAGTGGCTATTCTAGCGCCACCCAGCGCCCACCCGCCCACCCAACCAGATGCAAGATACGAGATGCCCACTCACCCGCCCGGATGCAGATTTCAGGATGCAGTTTCAGTGATCAGCGCCAGCAATCAGCGGCAGAAATCAGCACCTGCGTGTTCGGACCGTCACCGCTCACACCGTAACTCTTCCATGCATTAAGGGCGGGTGGGCGGGAATTCAAAATTGTCGGGCGGGCGGGTGGGAATTCCGAATTCCGAATTCCTTATTCTTAATTCCTAGTTCCCTTTCAACGCCTTCGGCGTCAGCAGCCAACGCAACTCGCAGGTCGAAGGAGCGATATCGATCCATCGCTCATGCCGAAGATCGAGGCAGGCCACTGCCGCAGTCGGCATCCGAACGAGCCCGCCGCCGATGAGCCAGGTGACCAACGTCGACCACGTCGGTTCGTGGCCGGCGATGAGAACTCGCTCGACATCGTCCTCGGTTTCCCGCACGACGTCGAGCACCCGGTCCGGATCGCCGGCATAGAAGTCCCCCACGGTAACAATGGGGCACTCCCAGCCACCGGAATCCGCCGCCAGCTCGACGGTCGTTCGGGCTCGGACGGCGGTCGAGCTGATGACGAGTTGAGGAATGGAGCCCGCGCCCGCCAGGAAGGCGCCCATCCGTCGGGCAGCCTTCACACCTCGGGCGGCCAACGGACGTTCGTGATCGCCCCCTACCGGCGAATCCCAGTCTGATTTGGCGTGTCGCATCAACAGCAGCGTCTTCATCTCGACCTCGTCGCCATCGTACCAAGTCGGTCCAACCTTTGACTGATCCCTTCACTTCAGAGCGAAGCCGAAAAGCCCGGCAGGATAGCGAATCGTCCCGGCTAGACGACAGATGGGTCCATCAACGGTTCCTGGGCGAGGCAACCGTCTTCGAGCCGAAGGGCTGAGAGGCATCCTCCATAAACGC
>CBDTWX010000543.1:0-3945 GCA_965364305.1 uncultured Thermoanaerobaculia bacterium | reverse complement strand
GGGCTCTCGACCGCCGCCAGCCACTGCACGGCGCCGGGGTAGGACAGCCCGTAGGTGCCCACCCAACCGTTTGACCACGGCTGCCGCGCGGCCCACTCGATGGTGTCGAAGCCGTCGCGACCCTCGTTGATGTATGGCGAGAACTCACCATCAGAGGCGTAGCGGCCGCGCACGTCCTGGAGGACCACCGCGTAGCCTCGCTCGACCGCCCGCAGGTGGGTCTGGTACCAGCCCTCGGTGGCGTCCTTTCCGTAAGGAGTGCGGTAAACCAGAGTCGGGAACGGCCCTCCCGAAGCCGGGAGCCAGATGTTGGCCCGCAGAACGACCCCGTCCCGCATGGAAACCGCGACATTCCGCTCCACCACCGACGAATCGGGGACGGCGACTCCGCACGCCGCTCCAAAGGCGGCCACCACGGCAGTGATCGTCGCCGTCACGGCGCTCCACGATCCCGAGCGCGATCGAGCATGCGCGGCCGCGGCGATCACGATTCCGTCCCGTTCGTGTCGATCAGCATGGGGCGCCTCCGGGTGAGGGAATTATAGCCGGCGTCAGGCGCGCAACCCTTCGAGCCCGCTCAGTACCGTGCCGGGCACTCCCTTATGATGTGATGTTGTGTTGGAGCTGGGGACGTCAGGAGTTCCAAGGATCTTCCTCGAACGGAGGTGCCGTCCTTCGCATTGCCTCAATGATGAGCGAAGAACCGTTCTGTGCAATGAGGACGATCGTGACAACAACGCATGAATGCAAAGTGTGGCGGCCTCACCTGAACTGGAGATGAGATACTCTATCCCAAGGAGGACGAAGGACGAGCACCGTGCCTGAGCAGGACGCCGCCAGATTGCAGCATTACGCGGCCCGTGTCGCGGAGCTGATTCGTCAGCTCGTTGATGCGCAGATCGCGGTGCCGGAAGATTCCACGATCCTCAGTTTCGACCACCCTTCCGTCTCGGACGCGATCCGTCTGGTGGGCGAGACCGTGGTCCTCCTCGGTGAGATGGATTCCGAGAACGGAGACCGCTTCACGGACCTCGCGTTCCTGGCACGGATCGAGCTGGATGCAGCGCGGGAGGACCTGCGGGACGTCGCCGGCCGAAAGAAGACCTGGCAGGCGCTCGGGCAGGCCGCCAGCTCGATGTCGAAGGCGGAAAGGGCCCTAGCGGCTCTGGAGTGGGAGATCTACTCTGTGATGGGAAAGGAGGCTCCCCATCGTCCGGGCGTTCTGGCGCAGAGTATCGAGATCCGGTCGCACTACGCCCGTTTTCGTGACTGGCTCCTCCAGCACGACCAGGATTCCGCAGCGTCGCTGGTGGCACGGCTTTCCGGGGCCGGAGACCAGCTGCGGCGCCTTCAGAAGCTGGACGTTTATCCGCTGATGCGCATTCAGGATCGAAAGGAGGCGCGATCGCTGCTCGATCGCATCGAGGCCGCGACCGACCGAGGTCAGGACGACGACGCTGCCCGAGCCCTCTGGCAGGACCTCGGAGCTGCCGCGGAGCTTCTCCTCCAAATCAACCATCGCCACGAGCTCGTCGAGCACGATTTCGACCACATCGGATCCGAAGTTACGGTTTCGAACGGAGAAGGGCCGGGAGACGGCGATGCTGCGGCCTTCGCGGAGCACCATCGTGGGCTGCTCGGCCGGGACCGGGCGCTCGACGAAGTCCTGATTCGCCCTTGGCATTTCACCCTGGCACAGGCCGAGGAGCGGCTGAACGCTCTGAAGATGCGCCTGCGCGGCGGCCCGTAACGGCGCCAGATTCATACATTCGGTCATTTTCTGTACCTGAGATCCCGTTGCATTCGGTGCCAGGCACCGCTGGCCCGAATGGAGACGTGTTGAATCCGCCCTCGAGGAAGATTCTCGGCATCCTGGGCGTCGCAAAACTCTGAAACCTCTCCGTGAGTAGTTACCGAATATGCGAACCTGCCATTTGCACTGAGAACCCGGCCCGATTTCGTGGTGGCGACGAGGGTCAGCGAGTCGACTTCCATACCACCGTACCTGGCACCTTTTCTGGCACCTTTCCCATTTCGCTCAAGGCACCCCGACGGTTGAGGTCCAGGCGGAAGTCGTGCCGCTCTCAAAACCGTCAGCGAAGACCGGCCGGGCGACAAACGTCTTGAACATGTGGTCATAGAGCGGCGTCGGCCCGCCTGCCGAGATGAACTCGCCGTTCGGGTAGTTGTCGGTTCTGTCGATGCGGATGCTGTAAAGGTCGGGCAGAACCGCGGCCGTGGTGAACCAGAAGGCGATCGTCTCACCGCTGCTGACGGTGATTCCCAGATCTTCGAGTGGGACCAGGGTCGCCGTGATCTCGTTGACGTCGAGCGCGAGCTGCATCGGGCCCAGATCGGACGCCGAGATCGAGGTCGAACCGAGAAAGGCGCCCAGGCTTCCTGCTGAGAAGTTGAAGACCTCTACGATCAGATCCTCTGAAGGACTTCCATCGATTCCCAGACTGAGCTCCACGGCTGAGAGCAGTCCGTCGGCGCCGACCGTGAACCACTGGCCGTTAGGGTTCACAGAGTGTATTGCGAACGATACGTCGCATTGCAGCTGATACTGGTCGAGCCCGGCCGCCACCTGGCCATAGGCCGTGTTCTGAATCACCGCCAGGAACAGAATCGACAGGGCAGGGGCCTGCAGTAATCGCTTCATGAGCCACCTCCTGGACAGATTTCGCGCGGCAGACCAGCCGTCGCCAGCGACTGTTGCGCGAACTCCTGCTGTGAGGTCGCCATCATCACCACCCTGCTGGCCGGATTCTCTGAGTCAAATGTGGGGTCCGGCGGACGCGATTTCAAGGGCCGGCTGCGGTGCGAGGCCTACCATTCAGCGGCGACCGTGAGAAATTCGGATTGGGGCACGCGGCACGGACGACATTTGGACCGTGAAGCCGACCGCCGTTCTTCGACTCGACGCCACGGCACTCTCGACCTATCTTGGGGGGGTAAGGCACCCAATTTGGAGGCTGACCACTGGAGGGTCGAGCAATGCGAGACTCAACCGGTCGCCCTTGTGGAGGCTTTCCAGCCCACCCTGTCGCCCGCACTCCGGGGAGACGACGCACCGCATTCATTGTGGCTTGCGTCCTCGCGGTCGCTTGCTCGGTGCAGGCGGTGGTCAAGACCCTGCAAAACGACGGTTTCGTTCCGCCGGACTCGGTTGCCTGTCAGCTCGGAGTGTTTGAAGGCGAGATCGTGGCCGCGCGCTTCACAGCCGACCCGGGCGACTACCCTTTCCGCATCGAGAGGGTGGCGGCGCTGTTGTGCCCGGATGGACCAGCGGCTTCTATCACCCTCCGCATTTGGTTCGACGACGGATCGTCGCTGCAGCCCGGCCTCCTCATCTACGAAGGGGACTTCCCGGTAGCTCCGAACAGTACCTCCTTCAACCTGATCGATCTCGCTTCAGAGCACCTCATCGTCGACAGCGGCAGCGTTCGCATCGGACTCGAGTTTTTTCAAGACCCGCCGCCAGGCGTCGCCACCGATCTCGACGGCACCATTACCTCACAGGACAACTTTGTATTCGCCGCCGCGCCGGTCCTCGGGTGGTATTACCTCGACGACTTCGTCAGCTTCGGCGCAACTGAGGAACCGGCACCCATTTCGTGGAGCCTGCAAGGGTCAGCAAGGCGACGGAACAGATTGTATCGCCACCAACGTGATGTCATCCTGAGGCGCATTGCCCGCCAAAAACTCCTCCACCACACCGGAGTCCTTTCGAAGGATCAGCAGCGGGGGCATCCCGGCCGAGGCGAGTCGGAAACGATCGCGATCGATGTGCATTACGGCCATCGCCATGCTGGCATACCGTTCCCGCATCGAGGCAAGCTCGGCGCCGATTCGGGCCAGGATCTGTGCCGGTGGCTCTATCAGATCGACCGCCTGGAACATGCTCTCGACCGCTGCTACCGCCATACCGGCGTGCAGACCGTG
>CBDTWX010000542.1:0-3946 GCA_965364305.1 uncultured Thermoanaerobaculia bacterium | reverse complement strand
CGCCTGCGTTTCCACCGAGACCGGCCGCGGCCCACGGGTGAACGACTACCGGCACACCGGCGGCCATCGCCTCGAGAACCTTCATCGGCACCCCGGACCCCGAGCTCATCGGTGCAATCGTCACCCGCGCCATCCGCAGGAATGCCGCCAGATCGGGGACATCGGCGTGGACCTCGACCCCGGACAACCGCGAGAGACGCCGCACGGTAGCCGCGGGGCGAGCGCCCGCGAGGATCCACCTGGCGCCGGGGAGTCGTTTCAGGACCCGTGGCCACACCTCCATCGCAAACCATTTCGCGCCCCGAACGGTCGGCCGGTATCCGAGGTTGCCCGACAACAGCACCACGGGTTCCGTCGTCTCCTTGGCCTCGCGCTCCTGAACCCGACCCGCGACCGGGATCACCCGTCCCCTGCCGTCGGGCACCGCCAGCGCCGCGAGGTCACGCTGCGACACCGTCACACTCAGCTCGGACCTCTCGACGAGCATCCGTTCGCGCCGCCGGCATCTCTGCGCCTCGATACGGAAGAGGGTCGCTTGAATCGGCAGGGAGGAGTCCGCGGCGCGCTCGAAGTGCAGACCCATGGCGTCGATCGAATCGAAGATCACGGGCACATCGGCATTCGCGGCCCACACTGCTTCCGCTGCCCAGGCACAGCGCACCATTTGCACGATCGCGACGTCTGGGCACCACACGCCAACCGCCGATGATACGATTCGTCGGGCGATTCCGTCGTCGTACAGACCCTCCTGGATGGGCAGACCGGAAGCTCCGGCGCGGAGCATGCCCCACGCCTGAGACCAGGCCCGCAGAGGATAGTGGACGACCTGCGCGGGGAGCTCGTCCGTCTTGCCGGAACCGGGATCGGGACAGATCAGCTGCACCTCGTGGCTGCAGAGGGCCTCGAGCCACTCGACCGCTCTCACCTGATTTCCACGCCATGGCGGGAGTGGATATCGGCTGGTGACGAGCAGCACCCGCATCAGTTTGCGTAAAACTCCTCGATCGAGTGCACGACTTCTTCGAGCTCGCTCTGGTCCAGCTCCGGGAAGATCGGCAACGCAAGCACCTCACGACTCGCCCGTTCGGCAATCGGGCAGTCGCCCTCACTATAGCCGAGGTACTCGAAACACGGCTGGAGATGGAGGGGCAGCGGGTAGTAGACGGCCGCGCCAATCCCTCGCTCGGAGAGAAACGCGCGCAGCTCGTCGCGTCGCGGGACCCGCACCACATATTGATTGAAGGTGTGACCTCGCCCGGGCAGGGCCGCCGGCATCTCGATCGTGCCCTCGAGGCCGGATTGCTCGAAGAGCTGGCGGTAGCTCTCCGCGTTGGCTCGGCGGCCCTCGATCCAGCCCGGAACGTGGGGCAGCTTGACCCGCAGCACGGCGGCCTGAAGAGCGTCGAGCCGGAAGTTCCCACCAACCGTCGGATGTTCGTAGGGCCCCGATTGGCCGTGGATCCTCAGCTCTCGAAGCCTGGTGTGGAGGCCTGCATCGGCGGTTGTGATCAGACCACCGTCGCCAAAGCACCCAAGGTTTTTCGAAGGGAAGAACGAAAAGGCGCCCATGAGGCCGATCGAGCCCACCTGGTGGCCGTGAAAATCGGCCCCCCACGCCTGAGCGCAATCCTCGATCACCGGCACCGATCCGGCCGCCTCCATGACGGCATTCATATCCGCAGCTTGACCGAAAAGATGGACCGGAATCACTGCGCGGGTGCGAGGACCGATCCTCTCGCCCATCTCCTGCGGATGGATGCAGAAATCGACGGGATCGATGTCAACGAAGACCGGCGTTGCGCCCAGCCGGGCGACAACGCCGGCGGTGGCGAAAAACGAGAACGTCGGCACGATGACCTCGTCACCGGGGCCGACACCGAGCGCCATCAACGCTTCGAGCAGGGCATCGGTACCCGAGGTGACGCCGACCACAAAGGCCGCGCTGAGCGCGGCGCCGGCTTCTCGCTCGAAGTCATCGACCTCGGCACCGAGGATGAACCGTTGCGAATCACAGACACGATCGATGGCTTTCCGGATCTCTTTTTTGAGCGGCTCGTACTGGCGCGTCAGATCGAGCAGGGGAACGGGCATCGCGGTCACCTCCGATGTCGATGTACCAACACAGGGTAACCGAACTTGGATTTCGAATTTCAGATTGCGAATTTTGAATTTCCCATCCAACCCTCCCTGCCCCTTGAGGAGACGTGAGATTCAAATCCGAAATTCGAAATTCGAAATTCGAAATTTCCTTGCTCCCCGTTTGCTACCATGTCGCGGCGATCTTTGGTCGCCGAGGGGGATCCATGCACATCTGCGTTGTTGGTACCGGCTACGTTGGGCTCGTTACCGGGGCCTGTCTCGCCGATTTTGGAATCGATGTCACATGCGTCGACAAGGACGAACAGAAGATCAACATGCTCCTCGAGGGCAAGATCCCGATATACGAGCCCGGTCTCGATGCCCTGGTTGAGAAGAACGCCAAGTCCGGGAGGCTCCGCTTCTCCACCGATCTCGGGCCCGCGATCGAAAACGCGCTCGCCATTTTCATCGCTGTCGGAACCCCCCCGAAGGAGGACGGCTCCGCCGACCTCTCCTATGTGGTCCAGGTTGCCGAGTCCATCGCCGAAAATCTCAACGGGTACAAGGTGGTGGTCACCAAATCGACGGTACCGATCGGCACCGGCCAGCTGATCGAGAAGATCATCACCGAACGGAGCACCGGTGAACACCCGTTTTCGGTGGTTTCCAACCCAGAGTTTCTTCGCGAGGGATCGGCAATTGGAGATTTCATGAGACCCGACAGGGTGGTCATCGGTGCTCGCGATGCGCAGGCCGTGGCAATCATGAAGGATATCTACTCGCCGCTGTATCTGATCGAAACCCCATTCGTGATTACCAACGTCGAGTCGTCGGAGCTGATCAAGTACGCGTCGAACGCGTTCCTCGCCACCAAGATCACCTTTATCAACGAGGTCGCCGAGCTCTGTGAGAGGCTCGGCGCGGATGTTCACCACGTCTCCAAGGGGATGGGTCTGGACAAACGGATCGGGCCGAAATTTCTCCACCCAGGTCCGGGCTACGGCGGCTCGTGCTTCCCGAAGGACACCCAGGCGATGACCGAGATTGCCCGCGAGGCAGGCCGCCCCTTCGAGATCGTCGAGACCGTGATCTCGGTGAACGACCGAGTCAAGGCACGCAGCGTAGAACGCGTCAGATCCGCGGTCGGCGAAGATCTCCAGGGCAGGGTGGTGGCCGTTCTCGGGCTCAGCTTCAAACCGGAGACCGACGACATGCGCGAGTCGGCGGCCCTGCCGCTCATCAACGCGATGGTCGAAGACGGAGCCACGGTCAGGGCCTTCGACCCGGTGGCGATGGACAACGCCCGGAAGATGCTCCCGCCCGCAGTGGAGTACTGCGATGACTCGTACGATGCGGCGAAAGGAGCCGACGCCCTGGTCATCGTTACCGAGTGGAACCAGTTCCGTTCCCTCAATATGGAACGCATTCGATCGTCACTGAAGCAGCCGGTGGTTGTCGATCTGCGAAACCTCTACGACCCACGAAAGATGAAGGAGCAGGGTTTCAGGTACTTCAGCGTCGGCCGGGCAGCTAAGGATTTGCCGGCAGGTTGAGCTGGCGTCCCGCCCGCTCAACCGAGGCTCGGACCTTGAGGCTCGGGGCTTGAGCCCACTCGCCCACACCCATGTGCCGCTGAGGCTGATCTCTGCCGCCGCCCCTGATGCTGTCCCTGTCGCTGCTCGCCGCCGCTTTCAACTGTCGCTGACCGCTGCTACGGTCAACTGCCCCCGTCGCTGGCTCTGACCCGACCGCCGGCCCCACCCCCGTGCGACCAACAAAACTCTGCCTCATCGGAACGGGATGGGCAGTTCTACACCAATCTTCGGCTGCAAGGCCCGATGCACCGCACCCAGCGCCGTTTTCTCGC
>CBDTWX010000541.1:0-3953 GCA_965364305.1 uncultured Thermoanaerobaculia bacterium | reverse complement strand
CTCCGCCTCCGCGTTCTTCTCTTTGCGCCTTTGCGTTTTTTTGGGCGGGTGGGGGGGCTCACCGGGGCCGGCGTTCGAGATCGTCGAGGGTCTTCGGCCAGTCCGCCTTGAGCAGACGCGACAACGACCGATCGGCGAGGATGCGGCCTCCGGTCTGGCAGCCGGCGCAATAGTTGGCCTCGGAGTCGGCATAGCGTATGCGCTGTACCGGTGCCCCGCAGTCGGGGCACGGCTTTCCGAATCGGCCGTGGACGGCCATCTCTTCTCGAAATGCGGTGACCTTTTCCGGCAAACCATCACCTGTTTCGGCGCGAAGCCGTGCGGTCCAATCGGAGAGCACAGCCACGACCGCATCATGCAGTCGGGCCGACTCGTCGTCCGAAAGACTGTCGCTGAGCTTGAAGGGTGACAGACGTGAGCGGTGAAGGATCTCGTCCGAGTAGGCGTTTCCGATGCCGCTGATCAACCGCGGGTCGGTGAGTGTCCTTTTGAGAGTGTGGCGTTCTCTGGTCAGCGCCTTCCGGAATGCCGAAAGATCCGTATCGAGCACCTCGAGACCCCCAGGGTCATGCGCGGCGAGGGCCTCCTCACCAACCACGAGATGGATCGAAGCCCGCCGTTTGGATCCGGCCTCGGTGAGAATCAGCTTCCCGGTGGAGAAGGTCCAAGCCGCCAGACTGCTGCGCGGCGGAGGTTTGGCTGTCCTCGTCCGCCACTGCAATCGGCCGGCAACCATCAGGTGGATGACCGCATGGTGCCCTTCGGAAAAGGAAAGAACGATCCGTTTGCCTAGCCGAGAGACCGCCGTGAGCTCGCGGCCCGCGAGGGTTTCGGGATTCGGGTTGACGGTGCGCAGCACAAATGGGTTGAGGACCTTCAGCTCCTCGAGGGGCGCGCCGACCGCGAGCCGCCGAAGACTTTCCACGTACACGGTGATGTCTGGTAGTTCGGGCACAGTCAATTCTAAACGCTCAAACGTTGGGTCGTCCGGGATGACGCAAGGTCGAGACAGGGGCAGTGACAGCGGCCAGATTCAGTGGCAGGCATCAGGTACAGAAATCAGGGGCAGAAATCAGTTGCAGAAACAGATGTCATGGGGTGGGCGGGCGGAACCTGCATCCTGTATCCGGGTCGGTGGGAATTCAAAATTCCGAATTCGGGTGGTCGGGCGGGCTGGAGGAACGTTCCAACGTCTCAGGTCCAGCATCTAACCTTGCGACCCCAGATAGATCTGCGGATACATGCCGTAAAATGCCATCGCCGGCTCGAGCTGGGCGAGCGGTATCTGGTCGTTGACGGTATGCGAGTGCAGCTCGTCGGCCGGACCAAAACCGACTGTCGGAATACCGTAGATTCCGGCAGTAGCGCACCCGTGAGACGAGAAGGCAGAACGGTGGATCCGTGGCGCACGTCCGAGAACCTGCTCGGCAGTACCCAAGGCGGCCTGAACTGCCGGGCTTTCGACCGGGGTCTCCCAGGCCGGGAAGACCTTGTCGGTAGGATAGGTAAAGCCTTTCCAAGATGGCTGTGAGTAGTGGAGCAGCTTGACCTCGGCCACTTCGGAAACGGCATTCGACACCTCACGGATCTGGTTCAGGGCATCCTCTGCGGTCTCGCCGATCGTCAGGCGCCTGTCGACGTGGATCACGCAGCCATCGGGGATCGCGGTCAGCGACGGTGATTGGGAGGAGATCCCGGTGACCGCCAGCGAGCCGCGACCCAGCATCGAATGATCGATTTCAAGCTCTTGATGCAGTCGGTTCAGACCTTCGATCACCGGCATCATGCGGTAGATCGCATTTCTTCCCCTGTCCGGTTGGGAGCCGTGAGTCGAGACGCCGACGGTGGCGATCTCCACCTCCATCCTGCCTCGCTGGCCGAAACACACGCCGAGGTGCGACGGCATGGCAATCACCACCACCTCCGGACGCAGCTGAGTCTCATTGAGAATGTACTGCCAGGCGAGTCCTACGCAATCCTCACCGTTGACAGTCGCAGCGACCCACACCGTCACTTCGTCCGACAGCCCCACCTTTTCAGCAAGGGAGGCACCGTGAACCAGGGCCGCCAATCCACCCTTCTGGTCCGACGCGCCGCGGCCAAATAGACTGCCGCCGGTGATGATGCCGCGAAAAGGATCGTGCCGCCAACTGGTCGGGTTGCTGATGCCGACCGTATCGATGTGCGCGTCAAAAGCAAGAACTCGAGGACCCGAGCCGACCCGTCCGAGGACGTTTCCCATCTCATCCACATGGACATCGCTATATCCGAGCATTTCCATTTCGCGAACGACCCGTTCACAGGCGAGCCTCTCACTGCGACTCGGTGACGGAACCGTCACCAGATCGCGCAGGAACTCGACACATTGCCGGGAAGATTCGCCCGCGAGACGAACCACATCCCGCTCAAAATCGCGATCCACTCGGTTTCCATCTGCCATTCCTGATCCCCCACCACTCAACGGATGAGAATTTTTTCACAAAGTGCGGCCGCGGGCAAGAAGAAATCCGAAATACCGATCAGCCGGGCCGCGGATCCGTTTCCGTGCCCATGCCTCACCGGTTGCAGCGATCAGCGTCAGAATTCAGCGCCAGTCGTCAGCGTCAGACAACAGCGGCAGTGGCAGTCGTCGGCGACAGCGGCCGCTGGAGAGCGCGCCATGACCTGGCGGCTGCTCCATCCGATCTCGTGAGGAGATTTTCGAGATGGTCGCTGTAGCGGCTCCCGGCACCGACGCTGATTCTGACGCTGGCGCTGTACCTGCCGCTGACGATTGTCCCTGCCACTGATCCTGAGTCCTGACCCTGATCGCTGTCGCTGTGTCCTGACGCTGACGGCCGGAATCTGGGTGGGTGACGTTGGGTTCTATCCGCGGGGGCCGAAGATGGCGGTTCCGACTCGCACCATGGTCGCACCCTCGGCGATCGCCAGCTCGAAATCGTGGCTCATTCCCATCGACAGCTCTGGCAGCGGCACTCCGACCCGCTGTTGAAGATCGTCCCTCAGCTCCCGCAATGCACCGAAGTACGGTCGTGACTTTTCAGGCTCCTGGCTCCACGGCGGAATGGCCATCAGGCCTCGAACCGAGAGCCGATCGCAGGCAAGCGCATGCCGAACCAGCTCGACCGCATCCTGAGGCAGTGCCCCTGCCTTCTGCGGCTCCGACCCGACATTGATCTCGACCAGCACCGGCAGACGCCGACCCGGCCAGTGCTCGGCCAGCAAATACTCGAGCCGGTCGGCAATTTCGGGTCGATCGAGCGTGTGAATGAAGTCGAAGACCTCGAGGGCGGCGCGGGCCTTGTTGCGCTGCAACGGACCGATAAGGTGCCATCGCGCTCCGTCCACGGCCGGCTTTTTCGCCACCGCTTCCTGGACCCGGTTCTCGCCAAGATCGACGGCTCCAGCGGAAACCGCCTCTGCCACAACCTCCGCCGGAAAGGTCTTGCCAACCGCAATCAATGCGATCGAATCGGGGTTGCGATCGCTTGCCGTCGCAGCAGCGGCAACACGTCGCCGGACTTCTGCCAACCGTTCAGCAAGTTCCGAGGCCACGTTTCAACCGTCGATGGCGTCAGGTTCGTCCCGCGTCAGGATCTCCCTGGTATAGAGGATTCGGTGGCAGTGCTCACAATCGATGATCTCTTCCACCCTCCGGACCCGTTGCTGGAGATGCGGACGCAAGGCGAAGTGGCAGAGTGAGCAGGAACCGTCGACGACCTCCGAAATTGCGGTGCCTCCCTTGCTCTCGAGAAGCCTCAGAAAACGAGCGCGGTTCTTGGGTTGGATGTCAGCCTCGGTCTTCTTGGCTTCCGCCGACAACGTGTGCACCTTTTCGAGAAGCTCCTTCTTCCGTTCATCCCAGGCGGCCACGACCTCGTCCTGGGCCGACTCTTCTTCGGGGCGGGCTTCGCGGCGCTCGGCCAACTCTGCTTCAATCTGAGAAATCGACT
>CBDTWX010000540.1:0-3963 GCA_965364305.1 uncultured Thermoanaerobaculia bacterium | reverse complement strand
CGAAGTAGACCGCGATCGGCAGCATTCCCGCCAGAAAGGCGAAGGTCACAGGCCCGATCGTGTTGACGACGAACGACAGATTCTTGCCGATGAAATAGCCGAGCGCACCGAAAATCGCGGCCGGCAGCAGGATCGTCATGACGATCTGCTTCATGCTGACATCGTCCGGACTCGGCGCTGTCCGCGCCGGGTCCGCGACTGCCAGCCCCTTCCACTGGATCGTCAAAACCGACGCCCGCGGCGGTAAAGGCGAGGTTGAAGCTCCACAGATTCCGAAGTGGGGCCGCCAGCAACGCCGAGGCGGAGGCGCCGATATTGATGCCCATGTAGAAGATGTTGAAGCCCGCATCTCGCCTCGGGTCACCAGGCTCGTAGAGATTGCCGACCATCGCCGAGATATTCGGTTTGAAGAGGCCGTTCCCGAGACACAGCAGAACCAACCCCGAGTAGAAGGTCGGCATGCTGCGGATCCCGAGGGCGAAGTAACCCGCCGCCATCAGGAGGCCACCGATGAACACCGACCTCCGGAACCCGAGGTAGCGATCCGCGATCATGCCCCCGAGAAACGGCGTGAAGTAGACGAACGCCAGATAGGTGCCGTAGATCTCGCCGGCCGACGCGTTGGACATCCCGAGCCCGCCCCGTTCGGTGTCGATGATGTAGAGGTAGAGAATGCCGACGATCAGATAGAAACCCAACCGTTCCCACATCTCGGTGAAGAACAGAGGTTTCAACCCCTTGGGGTGTTTGGTGGCCATGAAATTCTCCCTAAAACTCGATCCGGACCTGCGGCATCCTATAGTATCCGCCGCTCACCTCCAACGATTTTGGGCCGGTCTCCGACATCAGCGATCCGTCCCCTGCCTCCCGCACACAACGAAGAAGCCGGGCGGGGATAAAGCCCGCCCCTACGGATTTCTTTGTAGGGGCTGGGTTTATCCCCGCCCTTTTGGAATCATGGCTGCAGGTACAGCTCGCCACCGGGCCCGAGCGGCAGGCCCGAAAGGAGCCAGACCACCAGCAATACCCCCCACACCAACAGAAACGCGATCGAGTAGGGAAGCATCGTTGCGATCACCGTGCCGATGCCGGCCTTCGAGTCATAGCGCTGAACAAACGCCACGATGAGGGCGAAGAACGACATCATCGGGGAGATCAGATTAGTCGTGCTATCGCCGATGCGATAGACGCCCTGGATCAGCTCGGGTGAGTATCCCAGCAGCATGAACATCGGAATGAAGACCGGCGCCA
Organism: uncultured Thermoanaerobaculia bacterium; assembly: GCA_965364305.1. GTDB lineage: Bacteria > Acidobacteriota > Thermoanaerobaculia > Thermoanaerobaculales > Sulfomarinibacteraceae > Sulfomarinibacter. The sequence goes on along the minus strand of CBDTWX010000540.1, from coordinate 2,712 downwards.
TGAAGGCCCACTTGGCCGACGCGCTGCCCATGCTGAGGTTGATGAGCGCCGCCAGGAGAAGGAAGCAGATCATCAGCGGTATCGGTCCCAGCCCCGACGCCTTCAGGACCTCTGCACCTTTGATCGCGAAGATCATGCCGAGGTTGGTGTACTTGAAGTAGGCCACGAACTGGGCGGCGAAAAAGACCAGGACCATGTACAGACCGAGGGTCTCCATCGACTCTTTCATCCCCTTGACGACGTCTGAGTCGTTTCGGAAGGTCCCGGCGGCGAATCCGTACCCGAGCCCTGCCAGCAGTCCACCCAGGAAGATAAAGGTCACGATCCCATGCATGAACGGGGAATGGAGAACGCTACTGGTCTCCGCATCGCGCAGAATTCCGTTCTCCGGCACGAGCCCGATCAGGACAAGCACTCCCAACAGCACGCTGATACCGAACGCCCACCACAGACCGCTTTTCTCCGCCACCGAGAGACCGCGCAGTTCCTCGTCCTCGGCCACACCTTCGCCCTCGTAGGCGCCGAGACGCGGTTCGACGATCTTCTCGGTCACCCAGGTGCCGACCACCGAGATGACAAAGGTCGAGACGACCATAAAGTAGTAGTTGCAGGCAGGGGTGACGGTATAGGTGGGATCGATGATGCGGGCAGCCTCCTGGCTGATGCCCGCCAGCAGGGGATCGATGGTGCCGAGCAGGAGATTGGCGCTGAACCCTCCCGACACGCCCGCGAACGCAGCGGCCAAGCCGGCGATCGGATGGCGGCCGACCGACAGAAAGATGATCGCTCCCAGCGGCACCAGCAGGACGTAGCCGATGTCGGAGGCCATGTTCGACATGACCCCGGCAAAGACGATCACAAAGGTCAATAGCCGTCGCGGCGCAGCGTGGACGAGCAAGCGAATGCCGGAGGCGATGAGACCGCTCTTTTCGGCCACTCCGATTCCGAGCATCGCCACCAGCACGGTTCCGAGCGGGGCAAAGCCGGTAAAGTTGTCGATCGTGTGCTCCAGGATCCAGTGCAGGCCGTCGCGCGAGATCAGGTTGATGGGCAGAACCGCCGCACCATCCTTCGGGTTGACCGCAACCACGCCGACCTTGCTGGACAACCAGGAGAGCAGGATCAGCCCGCCCGCAAAGATAGCGAACAGCGTCGCCGGATGCGGCAGGGCATTGCCGATGTTTTCGACTGCGGAGAGGAACCTGGAGAGAATAGACGGACTCGAGACGGCATCAGCTTTGGGCTTTTTCGGCAAATCGTCCTCCGCACGATCGATCATTCGCGGCTACAGGGCCGCACGATTCTACATGGGAGACGATGGGGTGGGTTTCTTTCGGCGCGCACCGAACACGTCATCGGCGGATCCGTTTCCCGGGCTTCAAAGATTTGTGAGTGCCTCGCATTCAAGCTGTGATGCCGGACGCCGCATCTCGCCTTGACGAGATCGCCTGTGCCGCATACCGTTTCCTCCCAAACACACGAGTGAAAAGCGGGCTGCCCGCGAACTCAAGGAGGAGATCATGGCTGAGAGCACCTGGCTCGACGAAGCGAAGAAAAACTCGGGGTTGCTGATATTTCTTGGAATCCTGACGGTGATCTTCGGGGTGGTCGCCATCACCACACCGTTCATCACCGGCCTTGCGGTCACCCTTTTTGTGGGAGCGATGTTGGCCGTGTCTGGCGTCGCACAAATCGTGCACGCCTTCAAGTGCAAACAGTGGGGTACCGGTTTCTGGGGTACGGTCATCGGTCTGCTCGGCCTGGCCGCCGGTCTGTACATGCTGTTCCGTCCCGGCATGGGGTTGATCACACTGGCGATGGTGCTCGCCATTTACTTTTTAGTCGACGGCATCTCAGAGATCATTGCCGCGTTCAAGATCAAACCGGATCAGGGCTGGGCATGGGTGCTTTTCAACGGCATCATCGCGGTGCTCCTCGGGTTCATGATCTGGCGCCAGTGGCCGGCTTCGGGCGCGTGGGCCGTCGGTCTGCTGGTCGGCGTTCACATCCTTCTGTCCGGTTGGACGATGATCATCCTCGGAACCGGCGCGCGGCGCGTCGCGGATGCGGTCGAAGAGGCGGTCGACGACGCTGTCGACTCAACTGGAGACGCGGCCGAGAGCGCGTTTGACAAGGCCAAGGACTTCGCCGGAGATGTCGCCGAGAAGGCCGAAGATATGGTCGACAGGGCCGAGGACGCCGTCGAAGACGCCGTCGACAAGGCGAAGGACACGTTCGACAGGGATAAGGACTAGAGGAATTGACGGCGCGGAGGCAGGCACGAATTCTGAGTTCGGAATTCGGAGTTCGGAATTTCCGCCCACCCGCCCGAAGATGGCCCGCAGATCACGCAGATTGACGCGGATGGCCGCCCACGCGGTCCGCATCAGTTATGGGTTCTTGGTTTTGAGTTCCCGCCCATAGATTCCTCGGCTCGGCCTCCGGCCTCGCTCGGAATGACAGTTTTTCGGTGTCATCCCGACCGAGCGAGCGGCTTGTCACGGCGTAGCCCGTGGGGCGAAGCCGGAAGCGACCGAGCGGAGGCACAGTCATTGTGTCATCCCGACCGGAGGAGCATAGCGACGGAGCGGAGGGACAACTGACGTGTCATCCCGACCGAGGGAGCGGAGCGACCGAGCGGAGGGACAACTGACGTGTCATCCCGACCGAGGGAGCGGAGCGACCGAGCGGAGGGACAACTGACGTGTCATC
>CBDTWX010000539.1:0-3987 GCA_965364305.1 uncultured Thermoanaerobaculia bacterium | reverse complement strand
CCCACCACCGAGTCGACCGCCTCGATGTCCTCGGCATAGAGATTCACCAGGTGCTCACGGTCGCCGGGTTCGAACTCCACCGTACCGAGGGGCACGTCGGCGCGAAGCTGTGCCCGCTCGAGCCCGCTCGAGCCCTCGATCCTGACCGAGGTCGCCCGGTACCCGGTCGCCCCATAGGGCAGATGCGCCTCGATGAGGTGGAACCAGGCAAAGAACGGGCGCTCGTTCTGGAGCCACCCTTCGAAAAGCTGTTCCTGAAACGATGTGTGAAAACCCTCCACCACCGGCTCGCCGAAACCCAGGTTGCGGAAGTAGGGGATCCCGGTGAGGAAGGTGAAATCGCCGATCTCGTAGCCGGCCCCGTCGAGGACGGTGGTCAGCGTGGCCAGCCCTGGCGGCGAGGTGTCGTCTCGGTTGACGACCCCGTGGCTCGGCGGGTAGAGCCCGGTGAAGATGGACACCACCGCGGGCGCGGTCCACGGCGTCACCGTCCAGGCATTCTCGAAGACCACGCCCCGCGCCGCCAGGGCGTCAAGGTGCGGGGTCTCGGTCGGAGCTTTCGGGTCCCACAGCCGCAGCATGTCCGGCCGCAGCGAGTCGATCGTCACCAGCACGAGGTTGGGAGGAGTTTGGTTTGTATTGCTTGGCCCGCAGCCGAGTCCAACCGACACCGCCACGGCCGCTACCACGATCGGTAAACGAGGAACGATTCTCATGACCGTCACTATACCTGCGTGAGAGCCCGCGGTCGGGACGGGCCGTGGTGTCCAGGTGCGAACTCACGTTCTCGGTAATGAGAGACCAACAAATATTTCCACAGCGTTGCCGGACGTAACTGATGAAAGGTTCTACCGAAAATCCGTGTCGATCTGGTACGATTGGCCCGCAGACAAAAAATCAAGCGATCTAAATGGGAACGCTGTTCAGAAACGGTTTCATTTTCGGAGGAGGAGTCATGGACACGAGGCTGATCCAGGTCGTCTTGATTTTGGTCTGCATCGCCGTTGCGCCGTCAGTTGTTCGGGCCGCCGAGCTGTGTACGAACAGCAACCAATGCAGCGGCTCCGACGCGTGCATCGGGGGCGCGTGCGTCCCAGCGGTGCCCAATCCCTTCGCTTACTCGACGACCGCCACGGCACGGTGGACGAGCTACGTGTGGGCGGTGCAGTTTCCCGCGCTCTTCGAACCGACATCCGAGAGATGCTGCTTCGACTACACCGGCGACGGCGTCGATGACGACGCGTTCGGGTCGATTCTCGGGTTGTTGATTCCGCTGGCCGTCTTCGACGACAACCCCGACGTCATGGTGCAGCAGATCGTGGAGAACGGGACCATGGTCAAGGTCTTCGACTGGCGCGAGCTGGCGCCCGACTTGGTGTCGGGCGATGTGCAGCTGTCGGTCTTCGACGGCGAGTGGACCGACACCGCGACCTACGGCGACCGGGTCGACGGCCAGGGTCGGGTGGCGTTTCTCCGCTCGAGCTTCGGGCCGTATGGCGCCCTCGACCAGCTCAACGAGGGCCCTGTCGCCGCAGGGCTGGTGTATGTCACCGGCAACCAGTTCACGCTGACGCTGCCCTGGATGACCGGCGAGCTTGTGACGGTCCACCTCCAGCAGCCGAGACTGGAATCGACGGTGGCGTTCGGCGTGTCACCGCCGGATGCCTGTGCCGGCCTGTGCAGCGTGAACGAGGACCGCGGAGAAGACCACACACCGCAGATCGTCGGCGGCGCCAAGCTCGGTGGCATCCTCACCGCCGACGAGATGCTGACCCATACGGACGCCTTCTACCGCCAGTGTGACTGCGCGGGCGTCGACCCCTCATCGCCGGTCTTCGTCTGGGAGGAGAACACCGGCCTGGGGACGTTCGAGGTCTCGTGCACGTCGAACACCGGCGAACCCTCCGGCTGCGATCCGGCCGATCCCTGCGCCGATCTGACCATGACCTGCTCCACCATCTCGATATTTGGGAACACGCTCGACGTCGATCAAAACAACAACAACATCAACGACGGGTGGTCGATCGGGCTCCGCCTCGGGTTCAGCGGCACCACCCTCGATCCGATTCCGGTCCTGTTCTACGACGACTTCGAGACGGGCGACACGAGCAAGTGGTCGACAAGTGTTCCGTAACAAGGTTGTCGATCGTAAAAGGGGGAGTCCGTTCGGCCAAGAACCAGACCGCTGAGCAACAATCTGGGGTCGGTCGGACTCAGCGACAGGCCCGGCGAACCGGTCTGCCGGGTCGGTTACCGGTGATCCGGCCGCCCTCGAACACCAACTGCCCGTTGACCCAGACCTTTTCGATTCCCACCGAGGGCACATGAGGGGTTTCGGGCGTCGAACGGTCTCCGACCGTCTCGGGGTCGAAGAGGACACGTCTTGACCATCGACCGCGGGCTAGCCCGTACTTCTCACCAGGTTTCGTGACGAGGGCGGCGAAGCGCAAGTATCCGTTGGGTTTGTCGTGAATCGGGCGACGCCGTCGTAGTTGCGCTACGTCAAGGAGCACGATGTGCGACAAGCACGACGGGACGCCGTGATTCGCCGTCCGTAGTAGACGCCTGGTGAGAAGTACGGGCTAGGGTGCCACCGGCCGCCACGCCCGCCCCATATCGTTGGCGCGATGGTTGGTCAGGTTGACCTCGTTGTCGCCATCGGCGTCCATGATGATGATCTCGTAGTCCCCGTCGCGATCCGAGCAAAAGGCGATCGTCTGTACGCGGGCGGGGGCTTGCGGGATCAGCCTGCCGGACGGCCGGCGCGGGGCGACCTGAGCGGACGTTGAAGTACCGATCAAGGTCGCCGCGGCCAGGAGAACCCACGGCCCTGTTGCGATTTGAAGCCGATGTTTCATGTGCCTCCTCCGGATTCGATACACCCACCTCCACAGTCACAGCATCATTACGGTCGGCGACGCCCCGAAGGTCGGCGGATTGCATCCGCGTAGCTGCAATCGGGCTCTTCACAGATCAGCACCGATCCGTCGCTCGCCTGCGGTCGGTAGGGGCCCCTGTCGGTCATGAACCGCAGCTGGCACGCTTCATAGTCCGCCAGTCTGACATCGTTTTTGACGAAGCGTCGCTCTGGATCAGCGGAGAACCAGAGCTCCAGCAGCGATCTCTCGCCCGCTTCCATGGCCAGCGACTCGACGGTCCAGAGGCGCAGGCAGCCCCTCTTATTGGCGACGTCCAGATCGAGCCACTGCGGTGCCGGGTAGGAGTCCGATATCAAACCAGAGGTGCTGACCGAGTCAAGCACGAGATCCGCGGGGCCGCCCCAGTGCAGCGGCAGATCGATGTGATCCACCGGAACCGCAGTTCGGGTGCGAATCGCGACTCTGATCGGCTCCGTACCCGGAGCTACCTCCACGTCGTCAATCGAAAGGCTGTCCGCGTGCACCCAGACATCGCGAGACATCGTTGCTGCGAAATCCCCCTCCGTGGCGGCGAGCGTGAGCGTTGGTCGATAGATGCCCGGCGCGGGAAAGACGTGCACCGGGGCCGGGCCGGATTCGACCGTCCCATCGCCGAAGTCCCAAAGCCAATCTTCCGGCGTCATCGACGTCACTCCGTCGAACCGAACCCGGAGCGGCGCCGCTCCGAAGTCGACGTCCGCTTCGATTGCGGCATAGGAGATCCATGCCGAGTTGACGTCCTCCAACCAGCAGTGCATCCGGCCGGCCTGCTGGGGTGTGAAATGGTCCTTGCAGGGTGCGTAGGGGGTGTAAGCCATCCAGTTCCTGTAGTCGGTTTCGCCCCACGGCAGACCCGAACATTGGTCGATCCCCGGCGCCGGTGCGCACCGGGTGTTCCACGGGTCAACCGGTGTCGGGGGCGTGTCGGAGCAGAAGTCTCCGGTGGAATCCCCATCTCCGGCTCCGACAACCTCGTCGCACGGGCCGCAGGGCGTCACATCGAAATCACCGAAGGTATGAATGAGGCCGAAGTTGTGGCCAATCTCGTGGCAAATCAACCCGTCGGCTC
>CBDTWX010000538.1:0-3991 GCA_965364305.1 uncultured Thermoanaerobaculia bacterium | reverse complement strand
GTGCTTCCAGTGCGCCACGCCGTCGTCGTCCGACCGCACCCCGGCCGCCACCAGAACCAGATCAGCCTCGAAGACCCCTCGGTCGCTGGCCACGGAGGCCACGCGACCGTCTGGTCCGGCCTCCGCCGCGTTGATCGTGACGTCGGTGTGGTACTCGACCCCGCGGCTCGACAGGGTTTCCCCAACCATTGTCACTGTCTCTTCGTGCCAGCCCGGCAGCAGCTGGGGGAGCTTTTCGAGCACGGTGACTCGGAGGCCGCGCGCCGACAGCACGTGCGCCATCTCCATTCCGATATACCCCGCCCCGACGATCACCGCATGGCGAGGCTCGTGTTCGAGAGACTTTTTAATCAGCGCTCCGTCGTCGAGTGTCCGCAGCACCTCGACTCCGGGGAGATCGAATCCGGGGATCGGCAGGCGAACGGCCCGGGCGCCGGTGGCGATCACCAGAGCATCGAACGGCTCTCGAAGCTCCTTTTCGTTGTCGGAGTCGGTGGCCGAGAGGACTCCCTTGTCGAGGTCGATCTCGTTCACCTGGTGGCGAAGCCTGAGGTCGATACCACGTTTCGACCTCGCCTGCTCGGCGCTGAGAACGACCAGATCCTCGATGGATCGCTCGGGATCCTCGATGTTGTAGGGCATCCCGCATGCGCCGTACGAGATGTGGTCGCCCCGTTCGAAAACGACGACCTTGGTCTTGGGATGGCGCCGGCGAATCTGACTCGCCGCGCTCATTCCGGCTGCGACTCCCCCCACCACGATCACGCGCTTGGGAACACTCATAAGCCCTCCCGATCCGACATCGAGTTCCAACAGTCTACATTCGTCCTCGGCGCGCGGCCAGTGGTGATATTCTCCGAAGCGCACGGACCCTTCAGGCCATGACGTGCAGGCACAAGGAGGAGGAAATGGCAATGCTGAAAGGCGCGATCGTTTTCGCCCTGTCCACGGCGATGTTGCTCGCCCTGGCCTGTGAAGACAGCGGCCCGACCCCTCAGCAGCGAGAGACGATCGAGACCGCGGTGCGGGGGTATCTGGGAGCTCTCGCCGAAGCGTACTCGACCCTCGATCCGAACGTGTTGGACGGTTTCGCCAGCCCGAACGAGAAAGCCGCGGTGCACAAGTTGCTCAAGGAGCTGCTGCAGAAGAGCGGTGACCGAATCGATGCCGAGCTGGTTGGTTTCGACGTCCAGTCGCTGAGCGTCTTTCGCGAGATCAACGCAACGGTTCGTCTGATCGAGGTCTGGAACATCACCCTCTACGGCGCGGCGGACGGGATCGAAAAGGGAAAGACGGAAAACTCGATCCAATACACCCTGCTCCAGATGCGGTTGGTGGACGGTCGATGGATCGTCATCGGACGCTCCATCATGAAGCAGGAGACACCGATCCCCGAGACCGAGCAGCCCGCTGCCGCGGACGGCGCTTGAGTCGGCAGCCGGTCGTCGTGGTGGTGGGCCGGCCCAACGTCGGCAAGTCCACCCTCTTCAACCGCCTGACGCGGAGCCGGCGGGCGCTCGTGCACGATCTGCCGGGCGTGACTCGCGACCGGATTTTTGGTGAAGCGGAGAGACCGGGCGGCGGCTGCGTCATTCTGGTGGACACCGGCGGTCTTTTGATGGAGGACGAGGACACCTTCGTGCCGCTGATCAGGGGCCAGGCGGAGACCGCCATCAAAGACGGCGATGTCGTCATCTTCCTGCTCGACGGCGAATCCGGACCGATGCCCGAGGACCACGAGATCTCAGACTACCTACGAGGTCTCGGCGTGCCGGTGGTGCCGGTGGTCAACAAGGGTGATCGCAAGGGCGTGGAGCTGCAGTCGCACGAGTTTCACCGTCTGGGGATTGGCGATCCAGTGGTCGTTTCGGCCGAGCACGGTACGGGAATGGGTGATCTGTGGGACGCCCTGGATCTCCACCTTCCACCGGCAGAGGAAGAGGAGGAGGCCGCGGCCATCGGCGGCCAGATACCGGTGGCCGTCATCGGCCGACCGAATGTCGGCAAGTCGTCCCTGATCAACACGTTGATCGGTGACGAGCGGCTCTTGGTCAGCGAGATCTCGGGCACCACCCGGGACGCGATCGACACCATCCTCGTCAAGGACGGGGTGCGATACCAGTTCGTGGACACCGCCGGCATCCGCCGCAAAGGCAAGACGGATCGCGGCCCGGAGGTGTTGTCGGTGGTGATGGCTCGACGGTATCTCGAACGCGCCGATATCTGTTTGCTGGTCGTCGATGCCGAAGAGGGTATTACCAAACAGGATGCCCACGTCGGAGGCTACGCCTGGGAGGCCGGCCGGGCGGTGGTCCTGGTGATCAACAAGTGGGATCTGGTCGAGGATCGCATTCAGGCCAGGGAGCGGATCGAGGCACAGGCGGCTCAGCACCTCAAGTTCATGCGCCACTCACCCCGGGTGTTCCTTTCGGCCCTCACCGGCAAGGGTGTTTACAGGCTCTTTCCGGCGATGCAGGACCTCCACAGGGCGTACCATCTGCGGATTTCGACCAACGAGCTCAACCGAGTTCTGCGCGCGGCCTGGGATCAGCGCCCGCCGCCGATGGCCGGAAGCAAGGGCCCCAAGATCTACTATTGCTCGCAGGCGCGCCATGCGCCGCCTCAGTTCGTGCTCTTCACCAATCTCTCGAAGCCCCCCCATTTCTCCTATCTGCGGTACCTTGAGAACGTTCTCCGAGATGCCATGGGTTTGGACGGAGTCCCAATTCGGGTTATCATCAGAGGACGACAGAGATAGGGATTCCATGGTTTTTTTCAATTATGCGCTGCGAAAACTCAACGCGAAGATCGTTTACTACGGTCCGGGTCTGTGCGGAAAAACCACCAATCTGGTGTGGATCCACGACCATTTCGAAGGCGGTGAACGGGGCAAGATGATCTCGCTCGCCACCGAGGGCGACCGGACGATATTTTTCGACCTGCTGCCGATCGAGATCGGATCGATCCGCGGGATGGACGTGACCCTTCAGCTCTACACCGTCCCCGGCCAGGTGCACTACAACTCCACTCGCCAATTGGTGCTGCGCGGGGCGGATGGCGTCGTCTTCGTCGCCGATTCCCAGCGCGCGATGCAGAGCTCGAACATCGACAGCTTCAAAAACCTCCAGGAAAATTTGCTCCTGCAGGGCATCGCTCTCGATGGTTTTCCGCTGGTCCTGCAATTCAACAAACGCGATCTTCGGGACACTGTGTCGGTGGAAGAGCTCAACGACGATCTCAACCTGTACTCGGTTCCCATTTTCGAGGCGGTTGCGACCAACGGCGTCGGCGTCCAGGAGACCCTCGAGGGCATCGTCAAGCTGGTGATGAGAAATCTCCGCGAGCGCTACGAAGGCGCCGCTGCCGGCGCCAGGACACCCGGATTCGAGGGCCCGTCAGCGGCCAAGCCCTCTCTTCGAATGCCGACACCGGGTGCGGTCCGGCCGCCGCAACAACCGGTGTCGCCGACACCTCCAATGCCTCCGGCGCCGTCGCCCGAAGAGCAGGCCAAGATGACCCCGCCGCCGCCGCCGAGAGTTCGGGTCTACACGCAGGACGAGGGCGCCACAACGGTCGATTTTTCGAAAACTCAAGGGCCCGGGTTCATCGAAGGCTTTGGTGTCGAGGGCGTCGATGAAGAGGCCCCGACAGCGGTATATGAAATTGGCGATGAGTTGGGTCACGAAGTCCCCGAAACGCCGGCCCAGGACGAACCGCCCGCTGCTGTTCCACCGGCTGACGAAGAAGTCGATGCGCACGAATCGGGGGTGCTCGAGGTAGGGAAAGAAACCTTCACCGAGATGCACACGAGTCCCGAGCTGCGGGTTCCCGACAGAGGACCGACCGAAGCGGTCGATTCGCAGACCGCGGCAGCTTCTGAGTCTGATGTCTTCCAACACCAGGAGGAGTCGACGCCCGAGTTCGAGCTCGATGTCGAGCAGCCGAAAGATCGGAAGAGCGTCGTGTAGGGAAAGAGTGTAGATCTCGGTGG
>CBDTWX010000537.1:0-3991 GCA_965364305.1 uncultured Thermoanaerobaculia bacterium | reverse complement strand
CCGCCTCGAGGAACGGCCTTCGATAGTTCTTGTACTTGCTATTGACAGCCGGTACGTCTTGCGAGGCCAGCGAGTTGGTGAGGATTCGAATTCTCACCCCACGCGCCGTTGTTTCCCGCGACGCCGCCATCATCCCTTCATCGGGGATGACGTAGGCGTTGACGATCAGAATCTCTCGTTGCGCCGTGTCCGCAATGGCAGCGAAGGCCTCGAAACCGTCCTGCGTCGGGATGGCCGAGTTGGGAAGGACCCGGTCGAAGCTGATCTCCGATGTGCCCGGTGACATGTTGTCGAGGAGTTCCGCCAGTTTCTCGTCCCAGGAGCGAACCTCGATCGGGAAATGATCGAGCCAGCCCGAATCTCGGAGCTTTTCAACCGTGGGGCCCTCGAGTTCAACCGCCCCTTTCCACGTGGCGTCGTCGACAAACGCCGACGCCGGGATGACCCGGTCACTGTTCCAGAAATGATCGAATATCCTCGACGACTGGCGGGCGGCTTCACCGGCCACCACCATGTCGAGGTCGTGGAAATTGTAGTCCTCACCAAACCCAAAGTAATGATCACCCACGTTGCGCCCCCCCAAGATGGCCATCTGGCCGTCGGCGATCATCAGCTTGTTGTGCATGCGGTGGTTGAGTCGATCGAAGTGGACAAGAAATTCCAGTCCGGCGTTGACGCCCTTTTCGGCCCACGGGTTGAAGACGCGGATCTCGATATTCGGGTGGGCTTCCAGGTCGGCCAGTTGCTCTTTTCCGCCCATGAAGAGGAAATCGTCCACCAGGACTCGGACCCGGACACCCCGTTCGGCCGCGGCGATCACGTGCTCGAGCAACAACAGTCCTCCGACATCGTCGTACCAGAGGTAGTACTGGATATCGAGAGTGCGCTCGGCGGTATCCACGAGAACCAGCCTCCACCTGAGACCGTCGTCGTTGGCGTCGATCGGTTCGAAGCCCGAAACATCCGCCCCGTGGAGATTCGCGAATTCGGCCTCGAACCGGCCCAGGCGGGTCGAGGGGTCCGGCTCGAGGGCGGTGCTCGGTTCTGGTGGCGGGTAGTCGGTGGGTAGCGAGGCGCATCCGGCAACAAGCGCCAGCAGGCCCGTAACCAGGATCCGTGGCGGGTGGCGTCGCACCATCTAGCTATCGCTCCATTTTGCGCCCCAAAATAATCTACCTTGCTGCAGACAACTCCGCGCCGTTCAAGAGCGACAACCGCAGTACCTCACCAATCCCAACGTCAGCACCGCCGTCACCGGGACCTCGCGACCCGACAAGGTGACGGAGAACATGGAGGCGATGGAGGTCGTCTAAAAGCTGATTCCGGAGGTCCTCGGAAAGATCGAGGAAATCGTCGCCAACAAACCCAAGCCGGAGGCGGACTGGCGGTAGAACGTTAGAACGGTACAACGTTAGTTAGAACGTTTCGCTGGGGTGCGGCGGCCGGCGCTGCCTCGGGTGGCGACGATCGGCTCGGTGAGATTGATGTACTGATCGGCACCGACATTTCTAAACGTCTGGACGGTACCGCTCGGTCAGCGCACCGTCAGTTCCTCGACGGCCGTGGCGGTGCCCAGACCGAACTCGAGCGGCAGGCTGTTCTGCGATCCCCTGCCGGCGCCACCGCGTGTTCGAAAGTTCCCTTCATCTCGGCCTCCAGGTGTGCTTTTCGCCGGGCATGGATCGAGTTACACCAGACCTTGAGACTTGCCTGCAGAACCACGGTCTCCAAGTTGACGACCCGGTGGTGCCGCCGTAGCATGAGAGGTCGATTCAGATTGAACACGACACAGTTTTTTTGGCGGAAGGAGGTTCGGATGATCGCCAAGAATGGCAGACATATTCTTCTGGTGGCAGCGGTGCTTTTGGTCGCGCCATCGTTGGGCTGGGGCTCGGGCTTCTCGCTCTTCGAGGTCGGCAACCGCGCAATGGGAATGGCCGGTGCCTTTACCGCGGTGGCCGACGATCAGACGGCCTTGTTTTGGAACCCGGCTGGCATGGCCTTTCAAACCGACCAGGGAATGAAGCTCATGGCCGGCGTGACCCTGATCCCACCAACCCAGGACTTCGTCGGGATGTCACCCTACCCGGGGGACGGTTATACGGTTTCCCAGGTCGAGCAGACCTTCCCACCGGCGCACTTCTTCCTCAGCTTCCCGGTCAACCCGCGCCTCGAGTTGAGCTTTTCGCTGACCAATCCGTGGGGACTCGGCACCAAGTGGGATGACGACTATCTGGGGCGTTTCCTGTCGATCCAGGCTGATCTCATGGTCTTTGACCTCGGTGTCAGCATGGCCTATCAGCTGAGCGACAGCTTCGCATTCGGGATCGGCGTCGATTACATGTACACGACGATCGAGCTTTCGCGCCACGTCGGCCTGATCAATCCCTACGACCAGCGCCTGACCGATGTGGCGGAGGCAGAGCTCAAGAGCGAAGGCGTGAACGGGGCCTGGGCCTGGAACGCGGGCCTCCTGTGGAAGCTCGGTAACGGTTTCCAGCTCGGCGCCGTCTACCGTTCGGACTTCACCGTCAGTGGCGACGGGAATGCGAACTTCACCCAGATACCCACCGGGTACCCGGACCTCGATGGTCTCATCGGTACGATCTTCCCGTTCGACGGCGAGGTGCCCATCGAGGCCACGATCGAGTTTCCCGATTTCTGGACAGTCGGTCTCGCGTGGCAGAACGAAAAGTGGACCCTCTCCGGCCAGTACGGAGTGATGAACTGGAGCGCCTTCCAGGAGCTCCCCATCATCTTTCCGGAGAATCCGGAGTTCAGCTCGGTCAAACGCGAGGAGTTCGACGACGCAGCCCAATGGCGGGTTGGTTTGGAGTGGCGGATCGCTCAGCGTTGGGCCGTCCAGGCCGGTTATCTCGAGGATGAGACCGGGCAACCCGTCGAGGCAATGTCGCCGCTGCTCGCGGACAGCGACCGTACCGGCTATTCATTTGGTCTCAGCTACCACACCCCGAGATTCCGCCTCGACCTGGGTTACGAGCATGTCATGTCCGATCCACGGTCCACCGAAGGCGGTTCATGGGATGGGTATGACGGCGTCTACGACAGCGATGCGCACCTCGCGGGCGCCACCCTCACCTTCAAGTTCTAAAAGGAGGACACCAATGAAAAAGACGATAATTGCATCCTGCCTGGTCGCCCTCCTCGCGGCGGCACCGGCAGTCGCTCAGGTCGATTTCAGCTCGTATGTGGCCCTCGGCGATAGCGTCACCGCGGGCTTCGCCTCGGGCTCCCTCATGGATTGGTACCAGGAACGCTCCTATCCTGCGGTCCTCGCGCATCAAGCCGGGGCGCCCGTCTTCGAAATGCCGACCATCTCGGAGCCCGGCCTACCCGCCATCCTGGAGCTGGTCAGCCTGCTGCAGAATGGGCAGCTCCAACCGGTGATCGCACCGGTGGGTCTGATCCCGGGTCAGCCGACCAACGCCCTGTACCCGGGCATCTACAACAACCTGGGCATCCCCGGCGCCACCCTCAATGACATGATCTTCCGGACCGGAGACGGCCTCAACCCGACCATCGAAAACGTGATGTTCGACATCATCCTCCGCAACGGAATCAACACCGCCCTCGAGCAAGCCATCGGCGCCCAGCCGACTTTCATGACCGTGTGGATCGGCAGCAACGACGTGCTTCCGGCGCTGCTTTCGGGAACTGCGATCGCCGGCCAGACCATGACGCCGGTGGATATGTTTGCCGAGCTCTACAACAACGCCATCGGCGTGCTCGCAACCACCACCTCGGCCGACATCGTGCTGATCAACATCCCCTACGTCACCGAGACGCCATTTGCGACGAGCCTCGACCCGTTCGTCGACATTCCGATTCTCGGACGCTGGTATCTGGTCGCCGACACCGGGGTTCTGACCGATGAAGACCTCGTCGTCGCGTCGGCTGGAGACTTGATCGCGCAAGGATACGGTCTCCCCGGGGGACCGCCGTTGCCCGACAATTTCGACCTCCTGACCCA
>CBDTWX010000536.1:0-3994 GCA_965364305.1 uncultured Thermoanaerobaculia bacterium | reverse complement strand
CGGGAATGGGGCTAGATCACCGTGCCGTCGGGTATGACCCCATTCTTCTCCACCACCACGATGCCGTCGCGGATCGCCCAGCCATCGCCGTCCGCCTCCTGCACCCCCTGCTCGTTGCAGATGCGAACTCCGCGGCCTATCCTGGCGTTTTTGTCGATGATCGCGTTGGAGATCGAACAACCCTCCCCCACCCCGACTGGCGGTTCGCCCGGCTTCGGGTCGGGATAGTGGGAATCGACACCCATGATCAGTGTGCGGTGGATCGACGACCGGTTGATAACGGCCCGCAGGCCGATCACCGAATCATTGGCCTCCGAGTCTACGACACGAGAACCGTCACCGAGCAGCACGTGGTCAAAATGGCAACCATGCAGGCGGGCGCCGGGGAGGTACCGCGGACGGGTGTAGATGGGCCATTCGCGATCATGAAACGTGAAGGGCGGGTCAGGCTGCACGAGATCCATGTGGGCATCAAAAAAAGCACGGATGGTTCCGATGTCTCGCCAGTAGCCCTTGAAGAAGTGCGCTTGAACCCGCCGCCGAGAAATTTCGGCAGGAATGATGTCGCCACCGAAATCGACGAGATCATTGTCGAGGGCATCGACGAGGGCCTCTTTGCGGAACATATAGACGCCCATCGATGCGATGTACGGCAGATCGGATGCCACGCCTTTGGCCTCGAGCAGGCTCGGCGCCACCTCCATACCCGCCCTTTCATCGGGAGTCGACGGTTTCTCACGAAACTCGACGATTCGGCCCGACTCATCGACCATGGCCGCGCCAAATCCGGCGATCTCATGCTTGGAACATGGCTTGACGGCAATCGTGATATCGGCGCCATTTTCAATGTGGTCGTGGAGGAGCTGCCGATAATCCATACGGTACATATGGTCACCGGAGAGGATGAGCACATGGTCGCCGCGAAGCTGTCTGAAGACGTGGAGGTTCTGCCGTACCGCATCGGCGGTGCCCTGGAACCAGGACTGGACGGTCGGTGTCTGCTGAGCGGCGAGGATCTGCACATAACCCTTCGAGAACGCGTCGAACCGGTAGGTCCTCCCAATGTGCCGGTGGAGCGACACCGAGTTGAACTGGGTGAGCACGTACATGCGCTCCATGCCCGAGTTGATGGCGTTGCTGATCGGAATGTCGATCAGCCGGTACTTGCCCGCCACCGGCACCGCCGGTTTGCTGCGGCGCATCGTCAGCGGCGCGAGCCGCGCGCCACGCCCGCCACCGAGAATCAGCACCGTCACCTCCTGACTCGGCCCTTCAGCAGCGCTCATCCGCACCTCCACTCATAGATCTGGGGTCAGTGTAGCGTGCCGGCTCCCCGTCCGAAAGCTGATATTTCTTATTGCTGGCACCTACCTTCTCCGGCTCAACTCCCTCCACGCAACACCGCCGCCGTCAGGGACAGGAGGCCGTCGTTTCCAAAAAACCTGGGTGCCGGGCGACGCATTTTGAGCGCGAGAAAGCGAGACATCAGGGTCGGGTCTCCGGCCAACGACCGCATGACCCTCCGGCGCAGACGGGGCCGCCGCTCGACCAACAACAACAATCGGGTGATCGCTATCGGGTAGCGTCGGATTCGCCGGTGGGATCTCGCGTACTCCGTGAGGTCGCCCGCCCTCAGTGCCTCGACCAGGGCGAACGCTTGATGAAACGACAGCGCGAGGCCTTCGCCCGTAATCGCGTCCAGATACCCGGAGGCATCGCCGACCAACGCCAGGTTTTCGCCGACCACCCGCCTGCAACGCTGCTCGAGTGGACCCGCTCCACGATCCCTCGATGCTGCCGGTGCGCGGGCGATACGCCGGACGAGCGCTGGGAAACGCCCGAGATCACTGTCGAAATCCACCCGCCCACCATCGGATAACAGAGCGACGCCAACCAGCCGCTCGCCCACCGGGGTGACGTAGGCCTCGTAGCCATCCACCCAGTACACCTCGACCAGATCGTTCCAGGGTTCGATCTCGTAGTGGCGCCGGAGACCGACCCGACGGCGACGTGCCGGCCGGCCGTCAAGGCCCGCCCATCGCCGGACCCGCGACACCCGTCCATCGGCCCCAACCAGCCAGTTTCCGGTCACCGGCCCGATATCCGTCTCGAAGATGTCCGCCGAGAGACCTCGGACTCGGACGCCCCATCGAAGATCCACTCCAAGCTCTACCGCACGGGTGACGAGGGCGTTGTGGAGAACGGTGCGGCGAATGCCGAGACCCGATTTCCCGGGGAACACACCTTCGGCAATGAAACCGCCATCGAGGTACCGAATGCCTCGAAACGGCCTCGTCTCGACACCCTCGAGGTCGACACCGATCTGGAGCAGCAGGTCGGCTCCGTCAGGCATCAAACCTTCGCCACAGGCCTTGTCGATGGGCGGCTGAGCAGCCTCGAGGAGAATCACTTCGAGACCCTCCATTTTTGCTCTGATGGCAGTCGCCAGCCCAGCCGGCCCTCCACCAGCGATGACGAGATCAGCCCTGTCCACGCCGTCTCTCTGACCGCGCCATGGCCATCTTCGAACGAAGCAGAGCACCGGCGAGGCGCCAGCTGGAGACCGGCGACGGAGCTCCGAGCTCGCCAGCCCGCCACAGTCGGAGAGCCTCGTTGCGGCGAATCTTGCCCGAGGAGGTTCGGGGCAGAGATCCCGCCTCCAGAACCTCCACGTGGTCCGCCTCGAGACCCGTCGCCGAAAGAATCTCCTGAACCGTCGCATCCGCGATCTGCGAGAATCGTTCCAGCGGCTCTCCACGCCGCGCCTCCACGAGCACCACGAGGACCTCGGTATCCGCTTCTTCCGGCAGAAACGAGACAGCCGCCGCGCAACCAACCCGAACACCCTCGACGCGGTCGACCGCGTGCTCCACCTCGACCGGCGAGTGGTTGCGACCGCGGAGGATGAGCACATCCTTGGCCCGACCGCTGAGATAGAGCTCATCATCGGCGATGAAGCCGAGGTCGCCGGTATCCAGCCAGCCGTCGCGCAGCGCCTCGGCGGTGGCTCGGTCTCGGCCGAGGTAACCCTCCATCATCGACGGACCTCGGACCAGTACACGCCCGAGTCGATTCGGCGGGAGATCGCGGCCGGCACGATCCACGATCCGCAGCTCGAATCCGGGAAGTGGTCGTCCAACCGAAACCAGCTCGACACCGCCTGGATCTTCCACAGCCCGATCCGTGGCGGCTAGCTGATCGCGGTCGAAACGACGACTTGAGAAGGGTCGTTCGACCGGGGAGAACGTCACAGCAAGCGCAGCCTCGGAAAGACCGTAGACTGGGGTCAGCGCGTCGGATCGAAAACCCCAACTCGAGAACCTTTTTTGAAATGCCCTCAGAACCCGAGGAGCGACCGGCTCGGCGCCGTTCAAGGCGACCCGCCAGGAGGAGAGGTCCACGCCCTCCATCTCCTCGTCTCGGATTTTTTCGACGCACAACCCGTACGCGAAGTTGGGCGCCGGTGAGACCGTCGCGCCATAGCGCGAGATCGTCCGCAGCCAGGCCGCCGGCCGCGCGACAAAGAGCTCTGGCGGCAAGAGGGTCAGAACCCCGGGCCGTTCGAGGGCCGGAAAGACACAGCCGATGAGCCCCATGTCGTGATACAGCGGGAGCCAGCTGACGCCGCTGTGGACGACACCGTTGCCGTCGGGCCAGAAAGCGTTGAGCAGCACCGTCTGCGCCACCACGGCCCGATGGCTCAAGGCCACCGGCTTCGGATCGACGGTGGTGCCAGACGAAAACTGGACCAGCGCCAGATCGCTGTGGTTTGGAGCCATTGTCCGCAGAGTCGAATCAGCGAGGCTCTCGATCGTCTGGCACCCGAGGGATGGCCCGGCGGCCTCGATCGCCGGTCCGAGGAGCCGTCGAACCCGTCGATCGGCCAAGACCATCCGAGCCTCGACTGCCCTCAACATGGCCGCAGTACGGTCATCGTACTCCGCGAGGCGACCGAGACGCACCTGGGCGCGCTCGGCGCCGGCGATGGCGAGTT
>CBDTWX010000535.1:0-3994 GCA_965364305.1 uncultured Thermoanaerobaculia bacterium | reverse complement strand
CGCCTCATCTATGGCCTTGGTGGCGTAATCGATTTCCGAGATCACCGCCGTGAACTCTCGCTCGTTGGTCACCATGCCTTTCTGTTTTTGGAAATGCTCGAGCTCGAGCTCCCACTCGGCCTGTTTCTTTCGTACTTCCTTGATTTCTTCCTCGTGCGCCGCCATCTGGCGTTCAAGCTCCTCGAGCTCCTCCTGACGCAAACGATTCGCTTCCTGAAGCTCGCGAATTTCTCGCGGCGGAGAACTGCGCTCCGCAATCGACTGCGCGATGGAGTCGTAAATTTCCTGCAAACGCACCAGCAGAACGAGATCTTTGAAAACGCTACTCACCGTCACCCCTCGATGGGTATGCCCCATAACCCGCAGCCCGCGCCAACACAACCGTGGGCCCACCAGGATTCGAACCTGGGACCGACCGGTTATGAGCCGGCGGCTCTGACCGCTGAGCTATGGGCCCCGGCGTATGTTAGCGCGACGGCGACCGTCCAGCAAGGAGGAGGCGAGGCAGGAGCTGGGAATTCCGAGAATTCCGGCGGGCGGGTGGGCGGCCTCACCCCGTGGCGTCGGAGAACGGCTTGAGCAGATGGGCCCGTGTCGGGTGGCGGAGTTTCCGGAGCGCCTTGTACTCAATCTGCCGAATTCGTTCGCGGGTGACGTTAAAGGTCCTCCCGACCTCTTCGAGGGTGTGCTCGGTGCCATCGCCAATGCCGAACCTCAGCTTGAGGACCTGTTCCTCTCGTGGTGTCAGCGATTTGAGCACGTTTTCGGTATGGTCTTTCAGCGTCCGCATGATCACCGCCTCGATCGGCGATACCGAGTTCGTGTCTTCGATGAAGTCCCCGAGGTGAGAGTCCTCTTCCTCGCCAATCGGCGTTTCGAGCGAGATCGGCTCCTGCGAGATCTTGTGGATCTTACGAATCTTCGATACCGGCATCTCCATCCGGGCTGCGATTTCTTCGACCGAGGGCTCTCGCCCGAGCTCCTGGACCAGCATGCGGGTGGTCCGAGTCAGCTTGTTGATCGTCTCGATCATGTGCACCGGAATGCGGATCGTGCGCGCCTGATCGGCAATGGCGCGCGTGATGGCCTGCCGGATCCACCAGGTGGCGTAGGTCGAGAACTTATAGCCGCGCCGATACTCGAATTTGTCGACCGCTTTCATCAGGCCGATGTTGCCCTCCTGGATCAGATCCAGGAACTGGAGACCACGATTGGTGTACTTCTTGGCGATCGAAACAACCAGACGCAAATTCGCGACGATCAGTTCCTGTTTGGCGCGATCGGTCTCGGCCTCGCCTCGCCTCACTTCGGTGAGCAGGACCTTGAGTCGTTCATAGGGAATTTGAAAGCGGTCCTCGAGTCGCTCCAACTCCTCCCCGTATCGGTCGACCCGCGAGGCATAGAACTGGCGTCTCTCGACGCTTCGTTCGTGCTGCAGCTTTTTCTTGTCCCGGTTGATGGTCTGGATGGGAATCGCAAACTGGCGCTCGACCTCGCCGAAAAATGTCAGGAGGCGGTTGCGAGTGGTGGTCGTGAAATCCGCCCTTCGAACAAGAATCGCCGTCTCGGCGGTGTTGGCGTCGATCTTGTCCGACAGCTCCTGGTGGCGTTTGCCCGCCTTTTTGCATCGCCGCAGTCGCCGCCGGAGCTCTCGCGATTCCTCGTCGAGCTTCGAAATTGTCCGAAACAGTCGCTGCCCTTCTCGCACTCTCTCTTTGGCCTTTTCATCCAGCTCAGCGTTGTGGGCCTGCAGCAGCTCCCGAACTCCGCGACGTTCGCGCCTCGCCTGCTCATTCGTGCGGAGGAACAGCTCGAGGAGATCCGGCTCTTTCGACAGGGCGATGAAGACTTTTGCTTCACCGGCTTCGATCCTCTGGGCGATATCGACCTCGCCCTCGCGATCGAGAAGCTTGACCGTGCCCATTTCGCGCAGATACATCCGTACGGGATCGTTGGTCTTCTCGAGCTGTTCCGTGGCAACGGGTTTGGTTTCGGCCTTTGGCGCCGGCTTCTTCGCCTCGGCATCCTTTGCAGCCCGTGCCCCTTCACCTTTGTCGGAATCCGCGGATTCGGCATCCATGATGTCGATGTCGAGCTCAGAGAGGCGCATGTAGATGTCGTCGAGCTCTTCAGCGATACCAGTCACTTCTTCGGGCAGGTTTTCGTACAGCTCCTCATACATGATGAAGCCACGTTCTTTACCCGTCTGAATGAGCTTGCTGAGCTCGGGATACTTCTCTTCAATCTGGACGCTCGACTCTTTCACCACCGGCTACCTCCATTTGGAAGGGTGAACCCTGGTCCTTTGACCACCCACACTCTTCGGCGTCGCCTGCCAATCTCTGCAACGCGCTGGGGATAGCAGTTCCCGCAGGCATTGCATTCCCATATTGGGTCAGTCACCTGGTGTCTTCCATCGAGAAAAATTCAGGGTGGGCGCTTTGCCTCGTGCAAAGGCCTGCCACACGGGCCCCATCGCCATCCAAAGGAATATGGGTCGCGTCGTCCGTTTTGGCAACCCCCTGGAGGTCGAAAAGGTCAAATTTCTGCTAATTCCCGCCTCAATCGCGTCTTTTCCGCCAAAAGTCGGTCAACTTCTTCATGATCACCCCGTCGTTCGGCGTCTGCAATTGCGGGATCGAGACGGCGTGCACCCTCTCGCGCCTGCCTCTCGATCAAAGCCTTCAGCTGGATACGAATCGTCGCGTCGGTAATCTCCGGCATCGGAGAGTTGCACAGCTCCGCCACCAGCGAGCTGGCATCCGGATCCGTACACCGACCGAGCAATGCGGTCACGAAATCTGAAGCGGGATCATCATCTCCGGCACCGGCTGCGTCCCCCATCAGCCGCCGCACGCGGGGGTCCTCGAGAAACTCCACACGCACCAGGTCGAGGATCTTCTCGCGCCAGCCACCCGAACAGTGGAGGATGATGCGCGCGAGCTCGCGTTCGCCGGGGGGCAGCGGCCTGTGCTCGATCACTGCTGAGGCAGCGGCCTGGCGGCGCACCCTGCGTCCTTGTTCTTCGATCTCGCTGGGTCGCAGGTAAAGCTGCCGCGCCAGCTCCTCGACGAGGTTCTGCCGCAGCGCGGGGTCCGAGGACGAGCACACCAGAGGCGCCAGCTTGAGACCGGATCGACGCCTCTGCGCCGGCTCCGGGGGGAGATCGGCGAGCAGGAATTCGAGCAGCGGCGTGGGCTGCATCAACTGCTCGCGTAAAGCCTCGACACCCCGTTCCCGAATCACATCATCCGGATCCAGGCCACTCGGAAGCACGAGAACGGCCACCTCGACACCCGCCTCGAGGAGCACACCCGCGCCGGTGGCGGCAGCGCGGCGACCAGCGTCATCGGCATCGTAGCAGAGAATAGCGAGCCCTTCCGGACCGAGGCGTCGCTTGAGGAGTCGGGCGTGGTCCGACGTGAGAGCGGTGCCGAGAGTTGCCACCGTGTTCTCGATCCCGACCCGATGCATCGACAGGCAGTCGAAATAGCCCTCCACCACAACGACCCGCCCGTCATCGGGTATCGATCGCCGCGCGCGATCGAGGCAGAAGAGCGTCGATCGTTTGCGAAAAATCGCGCTTTCCGGGCTGTTGAGATACTTGGGTTCGCCGTCGCCGAGTATGCGTCCACCAAAAGCGATCAGAGAACCGTCGCCAGAGTTGATCGGGAAGGTCAGTCGGTTTCGGAAGCGATCGTACGGTGCAGTGCCGCTGTCCGGGCGCACCACCAAACCAGATTCGATCAACGCGCCCTCCGGATGGCGCCGGGACATCTGCTCGAGCAACCGACGCCAATCATCCGGTGCATAGCCGAAGCCATAGCCGCGCCAGGTGTCTTTCGAAAATCCGCGTCGTTCGAGCTCGGAGCGCGCGGCCGCGCCTTCCGGCTGCTCGAGACAATCCGAAAAGAACCGTTGAGCCTCCCGGAGCAACTCTCGCTGGCGCTCGCCCGCCTCGCGGCGTCGTCTGGCCTCGGGGCTTCTCGGCGGG
>CBDTWX010000534.1:0-4011 GCA_965364305.1 uncultured Thermoanaerobaculia bacterium | reverse complement strand
GCCCGGCACTTGCTCTAGTGCCCCTCCATGAGCCTGTCGAGACCACAACGACTGCAAGCCACATGCCGCGATCACCGGAGTTCAGCAGGTGAGCCTCCTGTAGGCACTACTCCGGGGGGCGGGTGGGTGGGCGGCACAGCCCCATAGCCAGGTGCGGAACAGGAGTTGCATGGTTTTTCGGCATGATTATGATGGTGAATCAGCCGCAGGTGTTCTACCATGATGGACGAGTGGGTACCGGTCACTCCGAGGTCTTCGAACTGCCGAGGGTCGATGGCACGACGAAACATGGCGAATTCCAAGACCCGGATACGTTGGCGAAAGGTGGAGACGGAGGATGAGGCACCACGGCTCCGAGATGTTCGCGCTGTGCGTGACCGCCATATTCATTCTAGTGTCGTTGACAGCCGCCTGTAACTCACATGGTGGAGCGACGTCGAAGTCTGCCGATCCGGATTGGAAGATGCAGCGGGAACAGATGGTCAGCCAGCAGATCGAGGCCCGTGGGGTCAAGGATCCGTTGGTTCTGGAAAGCATGCGAGCTGTTCCCCGGCATCTGTTCGTGCCTGAGAACTACCGCGACGCGGCCTACACCGATTCGCCTCTTCCGATCGGAGATTCGCAGACAATCTCGCAGCCTTATATCGTGGCCCTGATGACCGAGCTCCTCGAGGTCGAGGCGGGGGAGAAGGTGCTCGAAATAGGAACCGGGTCGGGATATCAGGCCGCCGTGCTGGCCGCCATGGGCGTCGAGGTACGTTCAATCGAGATTCGTCAGGGCTTGTGTCATCGCGCCTCGGCGACCCTCGAAGAGCTTGGTTACAGCTCGGTGGTTGTCCGATGCGGCGACGGATACGGAGGGTGGCCCGAAGAAGTTCCCTTTGACGGCATCATCGTCACGGCCGCACCCGAGAGGATCCCAGATCCTCTCCTTGAACAGCTCGCCGAGAACGCCAACATGGTGATCCCGGTTGGCGACTTCTATCAGGAGCTGAAGGTCATCACCCGCACCGCCGACGGATTCGACGAACGGTCGGTGATTCCGGTGCGGTTTGTCCCGATGACCGGTGAGGTGGAGCGGCAGGGCGGCGACTAGCCCGTACTTCTCACCAGGTTTCGTGACGAGGGCGGCGAAGCGCAAGTATCCGTTGGGTTTGTCGTGAATCGGGCGACGCCGTCGTAGTTGCGCTCCGTCACGGAGCACGATGTGCGACAAGCACGACGGGACGCCGTGATTCGCCGTCCGTAGTAGACGCCTGGTGAGAAGTACGGGCTAGCCCGAATCGAGTCTACGCCTGGGCTCGAAACCGGATTTCGGTGGCGCGGGTGCCTCCATCAGAGCCGCGTGAACAGGCGGGACCCGAAGTCTCACAGAGCTCGTGGTGTGAACTGACACTGGTCGAGATGTCTGGGTGAGTCATTCCGGCGCGGTCATGTCGGTCTGATGTGCCGGATACAGACCAACCTCGACGATCAGATCCTGGGCTCTCTTTGAGAGGACGTACGCCAAAAACGACTGGAGCGCAGGCGAATCCCCAGTAGTGTAGAAATAGAGCCGGCGGCTGAGTGCGTAGGTCGCGTCCTCGGCTGACGATTCGCTCGTCATCCGCACCAGACGGATCTCGTCGAGGGCTGGGATTGCATCCGGCATTCCAGTGATCCCGATCGACCACTTCTGTCGACCGACTTCGGCGACAATTGCCTCTTTTGAGTCGACGATCACGCCCTCCGATACGTACTCACTGTTTCCCATGATCCGCCGACGAAAAAACTCCGGACTCCAGCCAGAGGTTTTGCGCACCACGGTGATGATTTCATCGGGGCCGCCGATCTCCTGCCAGTTGCTGAAAGTCCCCGAAAAGACCCTCGCGAGGTCGTTGACCGAAATTGACGACACAGGATTGTCACGGTGGACAACAACCGCTATGCCCATGCGAGCCACCACAGTTTCACGGATCGTCAATCCAGCGTGGGATCCGCCGGCATACTCGTCGCTGGTTATCGGTCGTGACGCCATTGCGATGTCCGTGCGGCCCGCCAGGAGATCTCTGATTCCCTCGCTGGAACCGTTTGCCTTGATATCAAATTCTGAGCCGTTAGAAGACTGCTGAAAATCTTCGACCCAGATTTCGGCAACCGGCAGCAGAGTGCTCGATCCTCTGATGACTATTCGAAAGGCTGGTGAATCTGCGAGACCGGAGACCTGTCCTGGTACGAATGCGAGGCAGACCAAGGCCACCGTGGCGGTGAGCAGGCAGGCACGATTGACTGGATCCTTGGATGTTTGCATCGACGCCCTCCGAATCGTTGCACCAAGAAAAACCACTCACGCAGAGGAATTCTCTATATCGATACTATCACTAGGTGCGGCGAGCACTGTCAATCGCGGTGGTTGGTTTATAGTGTGCGCCTCGGGGGTACTCGATGTGCGGCATCGTTGGTGTCATCAGTGGGGACGGCAGATCGGTGGTCGGAGACCTCGGCAACGGTGCGCACTTTCTGCAGCACCGTGGCCCCGCGTATGCGGGCCTCTTTGTCATCGATCCGGTGCATCGCAGCGCCTCTTTGGAAAAGGGTGAGGGGCTCGCCGACGACATCTTCAAACCGCTCGGACACCTGCAGGGTGATCTGGGCATCGCTCACACCCGCTACAAGACCTATGGGGGTGGGGGGACCGACAACGCACAGCCGTTCTTCGACCCATTGGCGTCCATCGCTCTCGCGCACAACGGACATATCACAAACGTGGCACAGATCGGAGGCGAATTGTCCGCCAGGGGACAGGCTTTGTCAGCCACGTGTGATGCCGAGGCGTTACTTCGTGTCCTCAGCCTCTGGACGGAG
Organism: uncultured Thermoanaerobaculia bacterium; assembly: GCA_965364305.1. Classification (GTDB taxonomy): domain Bacteria; phylum Acidobacteriota; class Thermoanaerobaculia; order Thermoanaerobaculales; family Sulfomarinibacteraceae; genus Sulfomarinibacter. The sequence goes on along the minus strand of CBDTWX010000534.1, from coordinate 1,167 downwards.
CACCACCGCCGTCTCGATCCTGTGGCCGAGGAAAAGGAGATCTTTTTCCGCGCCATTTCCGAAACCCAGCAGCGATTGACCGGCGCCTACTCTGCGCTGGTGGCGACGGCGTCAGGGCTCTACGCGTTTCGCGACCCCCACGGATTCCGGCCGATGGTCCACGGTCGAAGGATACGGTCCGGTCGTCACGCGATGATGATCGCGTCGGAGACACTGGCTCTCGAACAAAATGGTTTCGAGATCGAGGAGGAGATCCCCCACGGCGCGGCTATTTTTGTCTCCCGGAACCTGGAGATCGACCAGCGTACGATCGTGCAGAGGGATCCTCGGCCCTGCGCATTCGAGCTGATCTATTTTGCGGACGTCGAGTCGAAAATGATGGGCGACAAAATCCGCAGCTACCGCTGGAGGGCCGGCCGCACGCTGGCCATGCATCTGCTCGAGGTCGCCCCGAATGTGGTGAATGAGATCGATCTCGTGGTGCCGATCCCGCACTCTCCGATCCCTGGTGCAGAGGCCTTTGCCCAGAAGCTCGAAAAGGAGGTCGAAAGCTCGGCCCTGCAGTACGCCACACCGGTTTCAAAATACCGGTACGGTGGGCGCATCTTCATGGAGGAGACCCAAGAGGCGCGCGATGAGGCGGCGATGCTCGACTTTCGGGTCGATGCAAAGGCGGTCGAAGGTCGCAATATTTTCTTGGTGGACGACAGCATTGTGCGGGGGACCAATGCCAAACGCATCGTGAGGGCATTCCGTGCCGCCGGTGCCAATCGAATCTCATTCGGCACCCTGTGGCCGATGGTGATCGACTCCTGCTTCCAGGGTATCAACACGCCGACTCAGAAGGAGCTGATCGGCGCCCGGTTCAACGGCGACACCGAAGAGGTGCGAATGGAGCTCGGGGTCGACGCGCTTTACTACATGCCCGAGGAGGTTTTCGTCGAGCACGTGATCAAGGCGGTCCCGGCGTGCATGGCATGCACCACGGGCCGACGTGCGGTCAAATTCGAGCACTCAGGTTCAGTTCTCCCTCCGGTCGGATGAACTCAGGTCACGATACGGGTGCACTCGCTCCCGAGGATGGCCAGGGCCCCTCGAGCGAAGCATGCACGTTCTAGCCCGGACTATTCACCAATCTTCGGCTGCAAGGCCCGATGCACCGCACCC
>CBDTWX010000533.1:0-4030 GCA_965364305.1 uncultured Thermoanaerobaculia bacterium | reverse complement strand
GGCGGTAGGAGACGGCGCGTTTGCCGTTCCACGACGAGAAGACGGCGACGATACCGCCCCACAGCTGCTCTTTGGGATCGTCCGGGAATTCCCTGCCGAGAACTTCCTTCACCTTCGCTTTGAAGCGGTTGGAGAGATCCTCGAGATCCTCTGCCGAGATGTCGGCGTCGGTGGCGTAAGCGCCCTTGTCCTTCACCTCCTCGAGCATGCGGTCGAGCTGCTGGCGGATGCCCTGACCCTCCTCGGGCTCGATGCCGGCCGCCTTCTCCATGACGACGTCGGAGTACATCATGATGAGGCGGCGGTAGGCGTCGTAGACAAACCGCGCGTTACCGGTCTTCTCGATCAGGCCCGGAATGGTCGCCGAGCACAGGCCGCAGTTGAGGACGGTCTCCATCATGCCGGGCATCGACGAGCGCGCGCCCGAGCGGACCGACACCAACAGCGGGTCCTTGGGATCACCGAACATGGTGCCCATGAGTTCCTCGACCTTTGCCATTGCCGCGTCAACCTCAGCCTCGAGGGTCGTCGGGTAGCTCTGGTCGTGATCGTAGTAGTAGGTGCAGACCTCGGTGGTGAGGGTGAAGCCGGCCGGCACCGGAATGCCGAGGCTCGCCATCTCGGCCAGATTGGCCCCCTTGCCGCCGAGCAGGTTCTTCATCTCGGCCTTGCCGTCGGCGGTCCCGCCACCGAACGAGTACACGAACTTCGCGTCGCTCACTATTCGCCTCCTTCGACCTGCAGCTTCGACAGGTCAGCAAGTTTCATGAAATGTCGTCCAAGTTCCTTCAAGAGCGCGATCCGGTTGCTCCGCACCGGCTTGTCCTCACACATCACGAGGACTTCGACAAAGAACTGCTCGAGTTTGTCGGCAATCGGTTCCATCGCCGCAAAGGCCTGCTCGACCTTGCCTTCGGGCAGCAGGCTCCGAAGCTTCTCTTGAAATTCCACTGTTGCTGTGTGGAGGGCCCGCTCTTCGTCCATCTCGAAAAGGGCAGGATCGACGCCAGCGTCGGGCTGCCCATCGGTGATGTTACGGACCCGCTTGAAGGCGAGAGCGAGCCAACGGAAGTTTTCGGACGAACGTGCACTCTCAAGGGCTCGGGCTCGCACGACCGCAGCCGGCAGATTCGACCAGTCAACCGCCATCACCGCGTCCGCTGTATCAAAGGCGACGCCGACCGCGTCCATCAACCACCGCCGCACTCGTTCAGCGACGTAGTCGGAAACCGCTTCCGTCACGGCTATCTGATCTTCGTTCGAAAATTCGGCGACCGCGGCGACGGCGGATTTGATGAGCTTTCCGAGATCGCCTTCCCAACCGGATTCGGCAACGATCTTGACCGCGCCCTGGGCCGCGCGCCGAAGGCCGAAGGGGTCTTTGGACCCGGTCGGTTTCTCCCCCACCGCAAAGAGACCGGCCACGGTGTCGAGACGATCTGCCACACCCAAGAGACGTCCGATCTCGGATTCCGGAATTTCACCTTCGAAACCGATCGGCAGATAGTGGTCCCGGACTGCCGTCCAAAGGTGCTCGCTCGCACCTTCAAGACGCAGGTAATGGCCGCCCATAACGCCTTGGAGCTCGGGAAACTCGACGACCATGTGGGTCAGAAGGTCCGCCTTGGCAAGCCCGGCGGTGCCTTTGAGCCGGTCTGGATCGACCTCGATGTCGTTTTCCGCTGCAATGCCCGCGGCCAGAATCCCCACCCGCACCGCCTTGTTCTCCAGCGAGCCCAGCACCCGGTGGAATTCGAGCCGCCCGAGATCGGGCACGAGGTCAGCCAGCGCCTTCTTGCGATCCTCCGCGAAGAAAAAGCCGGCGTCGGCCAAACGTGCTCCGATGACCCATTCGTTGCCCTGCTGAATCAGGCCCTCGGGGTCGTCCTTACGATCGATGACACCGATAAATGCGTTCTTCAGACCACCGTTTTCTCCGCTTTCGAGGATCAGACATTTCTGGTGGTGGCGCAGGGTCGTGATGACGACCTCCGGCGGCAGATCGAGAAAGCGCTCCTCGAAGGTGCCGGCAATCAGGCCCGGCCACTCGACCAGCTCGACGTGCTCGGCCACCAGCTTCGGATCCGGATGGACTCGGGCGCCTGCTTCGGAGGCGAGATCTTGAGCCAACTCTTCAAGCATCCTGCGACGCTCCTCCTGATCGACCACGACGCTGTGCTCCAGCAACGCTTTCGCGTAGCCGCCGGCGGTCGCTAGCTCGAAGCACTCCGGAGCGTGCACCCGGTGGCCGACCGTGGTACGCCCCGACTCGACGCCGAACAGCTCGAACGGCACCACCTCGGTATCGAACAGTGCGACGACTCCGTGCACCGGGCGCACGAAAAGATGGGTTCCCTCGCCCCACCGCATCAATTTCGGAAACCGGAGAGCGGAAACCACCGACGGGACGATTTCCGAGAGGATCTCAAAGGTTGCACGACCCTCGCGGGTGACGGTGGCGACCAGATACTCTCCCTTTTCCGTATCGACCCGACCGACCTTGTCGAACGGCAGCCCGACCTTCCGGGCGAACCCTTCACCGGCCGGGGTCGGTTTGCCATCAGCATCGACGGCCACCTTCAAAGGCGGCCCGGTCATTTCCTCGGTTCGATCAGCCTGCCGCTCGGGCAGGTCTTCCACCACCACCGATAGGCGGCGAGAGGTTGAAAGGGGGGCCAGGCCAAAATCCGAGTAACCGGCCTCTTCGAGGTGCTTCGCAAAGAGCTCTTCGAGCTGCCGCCGAGCACCGGGCAGTGCTGCGGCGGGGATCTCCTCGGTGCGGATCTCGAGCAGGAAGGTCGCCATCAGCCGGCGTCCTCCCGACCATCGGCCGTCACTCCCCCAAGCGGGAAGCCGAGGCGCTCACGCTGTTCGAGAAATGCCTTCGCCGCCGTCACCGCGTTCCGCCGCACGCGGGCGATGAGGCCGACCCGCTCGGTCACCGAAACTGCGCCGCGCGCGTCCAGAAGGTTGAACAAGTGCGAGGTCTTGAGGGCGGCCTCGACGGCTGGGATGACAAGCGGAGGCTCATGATCGAGACAGCGCCTGGCCTCCACCTCCCAATCTTCGAAGTGGCGCCTGAGCATCTCGACATCTGCCACCTCGAAACCGTAGATCGAGGCCTCACGCTCGTCCTCGAACCGCACGGCTCCGTAGGGCACGCCGCCGCCCCACTCGATGTCGTAAATCGAGTCCTTGCGCTGGAGGAACATGGCGATCCGCTCGAGACCGTAGGTCAGCTCGGCCGAAATCGGCGCGAGATCGATTCCGCCGGATTGCTGGAAGTATGTGAACTGAGTGATCTCCATTCCGTCGAGCAGGACCTGCCAGCCGACACCCCAGGCGCCGAGAGTCGGCGACTCCCAGTTGTCCTCCTCAAAGCGGATATCGTGCACCGCTGGGTCGATGCCGAGAGCGCTCAGCGATTTCAGGTACAGGTCTTGAATGTCGTCCGGCGACGGCTTGAGGATCACCTGCAGCTGGAGATGACGACCCAGCCGGAAGGGGTTTTCTCCATACCGGGCGTCTGCGGGACGGCGCGACGGCTGCACGTAGGCGACACGGTAGCGCTCCGGTCCGAGAACTCTGAGAAAGGTCTCCGGATGCATGGTCCCGGCCCCGACCTCGACATCGTACGGCTGCTGGATGATGCAGCCGCAGTCGGCCCAGTAGCGTTGCAGATCGAGAATCAGGGTCTGAAGGTCCAGGAGCGCCTCCGGGGCGTGTCACACGAGCGGGAAATATACCATGACGGCCGGATTGTGAGGAGATTTTCTGAAAACGACGCACTCCACCGGCCCGCCCACCCGAATTCGGAATTAGGAATTCGGAATTAGGAATGCCCGCCCACCCGGGGCGGGTGGGACCGCGTTCAGCGGAGGTGCCTGGCTCCCGCGATGATGTTGTCCTCAACATCATTGCGGCGTGCCTGGCATCCTCTCGGGAAGCGCACCGAGAAACGGCAGTCCTCCAGATCGTGTTGTCGCTGTATACGGCCCCTGTCGCGGTCGCCGACGCTGACGACTGCCGC
>CBDTWX010000532.1:0-4037 GCA_965364305.1 uncultured Thermoanaerobaculia bacterium | reverse complement strand
CCAGGGTCGGGTCGACCTGCAGCATCAGCGCGACGATGCCGCTGACCACCGCCGCCGCCTGCGAGGTGCCCGACATGGTGAAGTAGGTGGATCCGTAGAAGAACTCCGGGTGCTCCGCCGCGATCGTGGTGTTGATCCCCATCATGCCGCGCAGGTGGCCGCCGGGGGCGAGCACGTCGGGTTTGACAAAGCCCTCATACGTCGGCCCCGCCGCCGAGAACGATGCCAACGAGTCATCCACCGAATCGTAGGGCGTGTAGTTGTCGGTCATGGCGCCCACCGTGATCACGTAGGGGACGTTCCCGGGCACCCCGATGGTCATCGGCTCGGGTCCGTTGTTGCCGGCCGAGACGACGACCACGATTCCCGCCTGCCAGGCCGCCATGACGGCTTGGTTGAGGGGGTCGTCCCAGTAGTGGGAGCGGACCTCGGCCGAGAACGAGCAGTTGAGCACTCTGATGCCGTAGAGGTCCTTGTTCTGGACGATCCAGTCGATCCCGCGAATGACATCCGCGTAGGTGCCCTGGCCGTTGGCATCGAACGCCTTCACCGATGCCAGGAAGGCGTCGGGGGCAACACCGTCGTACTCCTCGAGCTTACGGTCCTGCTGCTCGCTGCTCACCGCGATGCTCGTCACGTGCGATCCGTGACCGGAACCGTCGTTCGAGATGATTCCGGTACCCGAGGTCGGACCGGTCTCGTCGATCGGCAACGAGGCGAGGAGCTGGTCGAGGATTGCGTCGTACTCGGCGATGTGCCGCCACCACCCGTAGGTGGTCTTGTTCAGCGCGACGTGCGACCAGGCGCCCGTGTCCAGCATCGCGATGGTCACGCCCCGGCCGGTGATGCCCTCGTAGTGCAGCAAATCGGCCGCCACGGCCTTGGGGTAGGCGGTGGGCGCCATCTGGCTCGGTTTCGCGGCCACCGTGACTGGGTTGTCCGCGTGCACCTCGAGCTCCGGATGTTCCCGGTTCAGGCGCTCGAGCTGCTCCGTCGAAAGCCATGCGCCTACGGCTCGAATGATTCCCAGCTCGTGGGTGATCTCGCCGCCGACCGAACGCACCGCCTCGGCGGCGGTTTCCAGGTCGCCGGCCTGGACGATCACGCTCACCGGCTTCTCGTCAGGATGCGGTGCAAACCACAGTGTCGCGATCAACAGTGTGGCGGCCGCGAGCGCGCTTGCTGTCAGAAGGGTCGAACGTTTCATGAGATCATCTCCCTGTTCTCCGCCCGGAGTGGATATCGACGATCGAGCGCGTGATGCGAGCCTGCGTCGATCTGCCCGTGTCGAGTGATAGCGCAAGCCGCGTGCCAGGTTGGAGGCCGGTATTCAGCTCTGGAGTTGTTTCAAAAAGAGATGGCAAATGAGAGCTGTGCATCATTGAGGCACAAATGGCTGGCTGCGCACCGTTGAGGGTGCGCAGATTCTCGGCCGGCCGCGGCGCCGCCGCGGGCCCCCGACCCGCGGCGGGCATCGTGTCCATGGTGGCGTCGATACGATGGTCCATCAGCAACTCATTCCTGCGGCACCCAGACGTTGATCGACGTGGATTCGGTGAGGCCGCCGTTCCAGAAGTAGGCGTCATTCCAGAAGAAGGCGTCGTTCCAGAAGTAAGCGTCATTCCAGAAATAGGCATCGTTCCAGAGGTACGCGTCGTTCCAAAAGTAAGCGTCGTTCCAGAAGAAAGCATCGTTCCAGAAGAATGCGTCGTTCCATAGATAGGCGGCTTCCCAGGTGTAGGTGCCGTCCCAGTCGTAGAGGCTGTTTTCGTCGTTGAGGATGAAGAAGACACCGGTGTCGGGGTCCTGGCGCACCGGACCGCCGTAGTGCTCGATGTCGAGCAGCTCCTTCGAGATGTCGAGGCCCTGGTTGACGCAGGCGCTGGCGGTGCTCTTTGCTGCCGCGGGGACATCGATCCTACCGGTACCCTGCTGAAGCAGGCTGTAGAGGAGATCACCGTTGCCGTCGACGGCCGGCGCGGCGGTCGACATCAGGCGGCATTTGACGTCATCGGGGCTCAGAGACGGGTTCTCATCGAGGATCAGCGCCACCGCGCCGGTCACGATCGCAGCCGCCTGCGAGGTCCCCGACATGATGAAGTAGTCGCCACCGTCGTGGAACTCCGGATGCAGGCTTGCGATCTCCGAGTCCGGCGGCATCAGTGCGGTGATGTGGCCGCCGGGGGCGACAACGTCCGGCTTGATGAAGCCCTCGTGGGTCGGACCGGTGGACGAGAACGAGGTCAGATAGTCGTCGTAAGGATCATCGGGCGTATAGGAGTCGCTCATCGCTCCGACCGTGATGATGTACGGGTTATTCGCCGGCACGCCAATCGTGAAAGGATCAGGCCCCGTGTTGCCGGCGGACGCCACAACCACGAGCCCAGCTTCCCAGGCAGCCATCACCGCCTGGTTGAGCGGGTCCTCCCAGTAGTGCGACCTCGGTTCGGCCGAAAACGAGCAGTTGATGACCCGGGTGCCAAAGTTGTCTTTCGTGCTGACAGCAAAATCGATGCCCTGGATGACATCGGCGTAGGTCCCCATCCCATTCGCGTCGAAGGCCCGGATCGAGACCAGGTCAGCGTCGGGCGCGAGACCGTGGTAGGTGCCGCTGTCATCGGTGGCCGAGCTGACGATCAGACTCTCGACCACCGTACCGTGGCCGTTGAGGTCGGTGTCTATGGTCTGGCCCCCTGGAATCAGTGTTGTGCCGAGAGTGGCGTCGTACTGGGCGAGCACTCTCGACTGACCGGCGGCGGAAACGTCTACAGCCGGGTGAGACCAGTGACCGGTATCGATGACCGCGACCGTGACACCGGAGCCCGTGATGCCGGCGGTGTGCAGTTGATCGGCGTCGACCACTGCGGTGTGATCGGCGTCCGGCACCGGAGAGGTGCCGTACTCGATCTGCACGTTGTCGATGTAGATATATGCCTCGACCTCGCCGCTGCTGCCGACAAACCGGATCCTCGTGTTCGTCGAGATCCAGTCCGACACGTCGAAGGACTGCTCGACCTGGCTGCTGTCGCTGCTGCCGAGGGTGTAGGTTGCGAGGGTCGTCCAGCTCGCTCCGCCGTCGCCGGAGACCGCGAGGCTCACGCCTCCTGACGAGTCGTCCATTTTTCGGCGCTGATAGCTGAAGCTGAGCGTTGCCTCCTCGGATCCGGAGAGATCGGCTTCGCGCCAGACGCCCCGCCCCGAGATGCTGCCTTCATCGCCGTGGCCGATCTCGAGACAGTTGCCGGAGGCACAGTACGAATCGTCGTCGACCTCGACGATACCTTTTCTCGGGCCGTCGGACTCACCCAGCTCGGTCCACCCGGTCGACCAATCGAAGGTACCGTCGCTGTTGTTGTACGACGTGGCGTTGAATTCGTCGCGCACGGTCTCGTACCCGGTCGGTTCGTCGAAGATGTATCCCGAGACCTTGACGCTTCGGTTCACGTGAAGCGTGAGGTCATCGAGGTCCCGCAAGCTCTCCGCCTGCGACGGCGTCAGCAGCGCACCGACGGATTGGATCACTCCGAGCTCGTGGGTGATCTCACCACCCACCGAGCGGACCGCGTTGGTGGCGGTCATCAGGTCCTTCGCCTGGACGATATAGCTCTGCCGTTGCTCATGGATCGGAGGTGCGCTCGCGCACGCCACCACGAGGAGCAGCGCGGCAGAAACGACAATGACCCGCCTGAATTTCTTGGACATCGTGAGCCTCTTTTCAGTCCTCGGTGGACGGTGCTGCGCGGATCGGGGCGCGACCATCCGGACACTGCCCGAGGGCGCGTGACTCGCGGGCGTCCGGTGCGGTGCGTCCCAAAAACCTTTCATTCCGTTATCAAACGTATGTGTTGGAGATTACAAACAACATTACGGTCAATGGGTTATTGGACAATCGCCGGTGCGGATGCATCGCGTCGTCCGAAGGCCGACGGCGACTCAGAAAGCCAAAAAATCGCTTCAGAGTGGTCGGAACGGCGGCCGGGGCAGCGGCAGTCGTCAGCGGCAGAAACCGGCGGCAGTGAACAGCGTGACCAGTGGCA
>CBDTWX010000531.1:0-4038 GCA_965364305.1 uncultured Thermoanaerobaculia bacterium | reverse complement strand
GACATCCTCTCGCTGGGCATCAATTGGTGGTTCAGCCGGAGCACGACCTTCAGCGTGAACTACCGGTACATCTCGCTCGACCGCGCAGGCTTACAGGGCAACAGCTCGGGGCTCAACGCGAGGATTCAGTTGATTCTGGATTGAGGTTCGAGGGACAGGCTGATGCGATGGTAGTGACGGATGGGAGAGGGACATGGTATTCGAACGTGTGACGTGGGTAGGGGTGTTGACCATCGGGCTCCGGGTGTGCATGGCGTGTGGTGGCGAGGCGCCTGAGCAGGATGTCGGGCAGGCTGCCCGCAGTCCAGTGGCATCAGATCCACAGCCGATCCCGGCGGAGCCGCCGGCGCTTGTCGCGCAGATGCTGTCGCCGTTTGACGGCGACTTCGACGCCATGGTTGAGAACAAGGTGATCCGGGTGCTCGTGACCTCGTCGAGGACCAACTTCTTCCTCGACGGAGGCACCCAACGCGGCATTACCGCAGAGGTGCTGCGTGAGTTCGAGAAGTTTCTGAACAAGGAGCTGCGGCTCGGGAGCGAGCCGCTTCACGTGGCCGCCATCCCGGTTCTGCGCGACCAGCTGATCCCGTTCCTCGAGCAGGGTCGCGGCGACATCGCCATCGCTTCGCTCACGATCACCCCCGAGCGGGCGCAGCGGGTGAGCTTCTCAGTGCCCGCAAAGCGTGACGTCGCCGAGATCGTGGTCACCGGGCCACGATCGCCGACGCTCAACAGCCTGGACGATCTCGCCGGCAAGAGGGTCTTCGTCCGGCCCTCGAGCAGCTACCGGGAAAGCCTGAACGAGCTCAACGCCGCCTTCCGTGAGCGCGGCCTTGAGGAGATCGAGATCGCCACGGCCAACGAGTACCTGGAGACGGAGGACCTGCTGGAGATGGTGAATGCCGGTCTGATCAAGATCACCATCGCCGACAACCACCTGGCGAAATTCTGGGCGCAGGTGCTGCCGAACATCGTCGTCCACGAGGACCTCGCTGTCGCGAGCGACCGAGACATCGCATGGGCGATTCGAAGCGATGCCGCCGGCCTCAAGGAGTGGGCGGATCGCTTTGTCGATGCCAACCGAGAGGGCAGGGTACTCGGCAACATGCTCCTCAAGCGGTACCTGCAGAGCACGAAGTACGTGACGAACGTCCTCGCCACCGATGAGCGCCGGCGGCTCGACGAGGTCATCGACTACTTTCGGAAGTATTCTGGTCAGTACGAATTCGACTACCTCATGGTGGCCGCGCAGGGGTATCAGGAGTCGGGCCTGGACCAGCGTGTTGTCAGCAGAGCTGGCGCGATCGGCATCATGCAACTGCTCCCGAGCACCGCCGCCGACAAATCGGTCGGGATTCCCAACATCTCGATCGCCGAAAAGAACATCCACGCCGGCACCAAGTACCTCCGCTGGATCGTCAACAACTTTTTCGACGACCCGGAGATTGACGAGGTCGACCGAACCCTCTTCGCATTCGCCTCTTACAACGCGGGACCGAACCGGATCAAGCGGCTCCGCGGCGTCGCCGCCGATCGAGGCTACGACCCCAATCGATGGTTCCGCAACGTCGAGGTGGTGGTGGCCGACGAGGTCGGTCGCGAGCCGGTCCAGTACGTGAGGAACATCTTCAAGTACTACACTGCCTACAGCCTGCTGGCCGATCAAGACCGGATCAAGCAGCGGGTCATGGTCGACACGAAGGCGGAGGAATGAGCGGCCGCACATAGGTGCGACCCTTCGCATTGATGCAACGAGAGGTCCCGTGGCTGGAGCCCGAAGAGGATCCTGCGATTGTCTGCTGCCACAGCCTTGTGAAGCACCGTGATGGTCACAGCGCGCATGGTCAGTTTCCAGCGAAAGCAGACCATGGAATGGCGACCACATTGCGAGCGGGCCGCAGCCACTCCTGGCCTGCATAAAGAACGACTCCGAAAGGCGCTCCATCCGGGTACTCCTCGAGGAAGGCCTTCAGACCCCGTAGGTCGCGCTTGCCGAGCGTACGCGAGGTTTTGACCCCGATGGGCAGCAGGCGATTCGGTGTCTCGACGACGAAGTCGAGCTCCTCTCCACGGGTGGTTCGCCAGCAGAGAAGCTTGGCTCTGACAGGGAGCAGGGCGGCGAATGCTGCGAGATGCTGCAGCACGTACCCCTCGAAGAGCGGCCCGAGCTGGGGAGAGGATTCCAGGCCGGCGGCTTCGCTGATGCCGCACAGGTAGCACGCGAGCCCGCTGTCGGTGGGGTAGAGCTTGGGTGACTTGATGAGCCGCTTGCTGCGACTGGTCGCGTAGGCCGGAAGCTTGAGGGTCTGACAGCTGACCTCGAGCAGGTTGAGCCACCGCCGGGCTGTCGACGAGGCGAGGCCCGCATCGCGCGCGAGCCCGTCGATGTTGACGAGCTGACCAGAGCGGAGCACTGCCAGTCGCAGCAGACGCAGGAAGTCCGGCAGGTCGGCGATGGCCGACAGGTTCCTGAGGTCGCGTTCCAGGTAGGTGGCGACATAGCCCTCTCGCCAGATGGTGCGCGCCTGATCGCAGTCGAGTCGGAGCGCCTCGGGGTAACCGCCGTCAAAGACCGCGCGCGGAATCGTGAGCACATCCCGGGAGGGGAAGTCCGCACCCAGCTTGAGTACCGCTGCGGAGCTGGGCGCCTCGAGGAGGCGTCGGAAGAGAACTCCACCTTCGAAACTCATCCGCTCGGCCAGCGTGAAGGGAGGAAGCGAGATGTAGCCGGCACGACCGGCAAGCGACTCGGACACCGACTCCATGAGCAGGAGGTTGGCCGAACCGGTGAGCAGAAACCTGCCTCTTGTTGGATTTCGGTCAACCTCGATCTTCAGGAGGTCGAGGAGTTGCGGAGAGCGCTGCACTTCGTCGATGGTCACCCGGTCGAGACCCTCCCACAGAGCCTCGGGATCTCGCTCGGCAAGCTCCAGGGTCTCAGGCCGGTCCAGGGTGATGAAGACCCGGTCATCCTCTCGTCCGAGCTCCTGAGCGAGCGTGGTCTTGCCCGTCTGCCGCGCACCCGTGAGCACGACCACGCGCATGGTGGCCAGGGCAGCGCGCAGCTGGGAGGCCTGAAGTCGGGGAAGAAGTGGTGGTTTATCCGCATTCATATAGTGGATTATCCACCACTTCGTGACAATTTGTCAACGCGATGACTCGTCAACAATACGACCTCCTCGACCTAGAGGAGGTCGTATATTTGCTGGTTGCGGGGGACGCACTCGAGAAACACATGACCTTTGCTCGATAAGGATCTGCATGCAGAGAAGGGGTTTGTGGGCGTGAGAGGCGCTGGATGTCGAAAGCTCTTTGAGTGGTGCCTCGGACCGACCGATCACTCGACCAGTTTCTTCAGCCACACCGGAAGACTTGCCACCAGCAGTCTCTCCGTCTCGATGCGCCGAGCAATACGGCAGACGAGAATGCGCCGGCTCGCATCGATGAGGTCGGCGGTCGTGTGCAGACGGTTGATCATCGACGAGGATGGGTCAGACGTCAGCTTGATCTCGATCGCCCAGCGATTCGTGCCCCAGTCGAGAATCAGATCAAGCTCATAGCCGTCAGACGTGCGAAAGAAGTACGGAGTGGCCCGCAGGTCCGCAGCAGAAATCGTGTTGAGAGTCTGTTCGATGACGAACCCTTCCCAGCTGTGTCCGAGCCATGGTTGGCGGTACAGATGGTCGAGGTCGGTGACCCCCATCAGGGCGTGCATGAGACCACTGTCGCGCCACAGAATTCGAGGCCTCTTGACGAGCCTCTTCTTGATGCTGGTGGAGTAGGGTTGAAGCCTCCGGATCAGGAACGCACCCTCGAGAAAGTCACAGTGGCTCAGAATCGTCTTGTGGTCGAGAGCCATGGATGAGCCGATATGTGAGGCGTTCAATGGGAGGCCGTGCACTGCTGCCAGCATCGCCAGCAAACGAATTGTCTGCCGCGGTTTTGCCGGGAGACCCCAGTTCGGGAGGTCCCGTGTCGCCAGCATCTCGAGGTAGGCATCCACGGTGGCATTGATAATCTCGGCCAGACCATCCTTGC
>CBDTWX010000530.1:0-4046 GCA_965364305.1 uncultured Thermoanaerobaculia bacterium | reverse complement strand
GCCGCCACGTTCTCGTCGGCGGTTGGACGAGGTCGTCCTATGGATCGGCTGATCGTCTCGGCGTCTCCCTTACCAGGTCAGACGGTTCACACGATGTGAGTCCAAGATCGTCGGAATCGTCTGACCCGGCAAGCGTAATCTCAGACGCCTAAGGCATTGCACTCGACCAGGCTGATGTGTCGCTGGACTCGAAACCGTCTCCAAAAATGATTGCTTCGAGCTCGACATTGTCGAAGTGCGCGTGGTAGGTGCCCGATTCCTCAAACTTTCGAACGCTCAGGCGAAGCCGGACGGACTGGGTGCCTGACGGCGATTCGACGATCGCCGAGTTGGTGATCCACACGCTCGGGGAGGACGGGGGCACTATCCCGGTCAAGTACGCTCCAAGCTGGCTTCCGCTGCACGACGGCCCTCCATACCACTGGACGAGAAGGTTGGCATAACCGGTCTCGGACTGAGCGTCCGGCACCAAAATATCCGCCGCCATTTTGAAGCCCGTCTCTCCAGTAATGCCATCGATACACTGCAGGGCCCCGGTGGAGTCGCCTGCCGTGGTGCTCAGATTGGTCACCAACGCCGAGCCGGAGGTGGGATCGTTATCAGCATCGAGGGGGTCCGGGTCAATTGACGCTGAGGATAACGGGAACCACCCTGAAACGCCGGTGTCAAATGTCGGGTTTGCCACCAGGTTTTGTGCCGAGGCCAGGGGCGCCTGACCAAAAGTCACCAGGGCAACAGCAGCGAAAAAGATTACGCGCATCGGCGGATCTCCTCCCCTGCAGTCTGCGTTGCGGCTAGAAGTTGGTTTTCTTCACCTCGATCATAGCAAAGGTCGAATCCGTGCATCGGTGCCGCTGATCACAACCTCACAACATACGCCTTCGTTTTCATTCACGTTGTGACGGCGAGATCAGTGGCACCTCTGCGGGTGGCACCTATGCATTGGCGCCCGTAGTAAGATCGTGCATGGATTGTGGAGGCCACCCCCGATCCGATTGCCGAGCCGAGTCATGAATCGCATCAACCTCATGCTGCTGAGCGTCGTCGTCGCTCTCTTCCTCGTAGGAGGACTCTTCGTCTGGACGCATGCGCGTCGGCTCACGCAGGCAGTCGACGACCTCGGCTCCCAGGTAAGCGATCTCACGGTCCGGGTGGAGGAGGCCGAGGAGCGCGCCGTCGTAGCCGAGGAGCGCGCCGTCGTAGCCGAGGAGCGCGCCGTCGCAGCCGCGGACTTTGCCAAGGCCGCGGAAGAGGAGGCAAGGGAGGCCGAAAAACGCGCCGACCAGTCCGAGGTCCAGGCTCGCGCTGCCGAACGGCTCGCGGCCGAAGAGCAGGACCGAGCCAGACAAGCGCTCGAGGACAAGAAGGCCGCGACCGAGACCAAGAAGCGGGCGGAGGAGGCCAGACGAGAGGCCGAGGAACGCGCAAAGCAGGCCGCAATCGAAACCGAACGCGCCGCGTACGAGGCCCTCGAGGCCAGACAGGAAGCGGCTCGACTTCGCAATGAGAGGGAAGAGACCCTCAATCGTCTCTACCGGACCCTCGAGACAATCGCCGAGACTCGACGGTCGGCACTGGGTCTGGTGATGAACTTGGGCGATAGCATCGAGTTCGACTTCAACAGAGCAGAGCTGCGGCCGGAGAACCGCGAGATCCTGAGCCGGATCGCCGGGGTGCTGACGACCGCCGAGGGATTCACCATCCAGGTCTTCGGTCATACCGACGACGTCGGCTCGGACGATTACAACCAGCAGCTGTCCGAGCGTCGAGCCCAGTCCGTAAGGGATTACCTGGTGGAAAGTGGCATCAACCCTCAGATCATCTCCGTTCGAGGATTCGGCAAGTCCCAGCCACTCGAGGAGGGATCCGATCCCGCGTCGCGGCAGCGCAACCGTCGCGTCGAGATCGCGGTGATCCAGGTCACCGGAGGCCTTCCCGTCGAACCCGTCGTCGAGGACGATTAGTCCGGTGCCGTTCGGTGCCTCAATAAGGAGTCAAAAGGAATTTTTGTCGTCGAAGCTGTGAGCCTGCGAATACCTCCGTACCGGGCACCTTCAAAACGGTTGGATAGAGTCGGGCCAGTTGACCGCTGATCGAGACCTGTGGAAGGATCGGGACAGGATGAGTCACCCGAGATGAGTCGCACCGCCGGGCCCGCGGATCGAGACAGCTCTCTCGGAATCCGGGCGAAAATCACCCTAACCGCGGTCTCGCTCGTGGCGACTGTGCTCCTGGCGGAGGGAGTCGCGCGGCTGCTGCTGCCGGTACAACAGGTGGTGGAGGTTGAGCCCGCCACCTCTCGACACAGCCATCCTGGATCGACGGAAGAACGAGAGCAGGAGCGCAACATCGACGTCGTCATGGACTGGTCGGGAAACCAGGGCGTACGGCTCCACCCCAGGGTCCGCGCCACGATCCGCAACCACACTCTGAGCCACCGGGACGTGGTCATCGAGACCAACTCGATCGGACTCCGCCATCCCGAGCTCGGACCGAAGTCCGATGACGAGTTCCGCGTGCTGGTGCTCGGCGATTCGATCACCTTCGGCGACTACGTGTCGTTCGAAGAAACCTACACCGCCCGCCTCGAGAGGCTTCTCGCGGACCGGCGGCCGAGGGTGACCGTGATCAACGCCGGACTTCCGGGAGCAGGAACATCGGACGAGCTCTACCACTATCTCGAAATCCGCGATGCCGTAGATCCGGACCTCGTCCTCGTTGGCATGTATCTCAACGACTCCCAGAGCAACGGCCGCTTCTTCTCCCGGTCGCTGGCGGAACCCTACGCATCGAGCCGGTTTTTGAGCTGGCTCGTCTCTCGGGTGGAGGCGCTCCGCATCAGGTTGTGGAGGGACGAGGTCATTCCCGAGATCGATCCCGATTGGCACGTGGAGTTTCAGGGTGACCGGCGGCTGCGAACCGGAGACATGTGGAACGACAGGGATGCTTTCGACTACGAGATCTACAACGCACACCAGGACTTCGGGCTCGCCTGGAACCCCCAGTCGTGGGCTGTCCTGGAGCCTATCGCCCGCACGCTGATGCTGGCTGCCCGGCAACGAGGACACGACGTCGCCGCCTTCCTGTTTCCTGTCCATATCCAGGTCAAGGGATCCGTCGAGGATTTTCGACCGCAGCAAAGCTTTGCGGCCATGTGCGATTCCGTTGATCTATCGTGCCTCGATCTCGCGCCCGCGCTGCGTGCAGATTGGCGATCCAGCAAGCTGGAGCTGTATTACGACCACTGTCACCTGACCCCTCACGGCAACGTGGTCACCGCCGAGGCCCTGGTCGAGTGGCTTGACGAGGAGCACTTGATTCCGCGCTGAGGAAGGTGACTGTGACTCAAAGCCTGAAAGGCGCCTGGCACCTGGGTACTGATGGGAGGCGCCTTTTGAATTTCGTCGGAATCGTCTGACCAGGCACCCGTGCATGGGACGAGGACACCATTTCATGGTTCAATGCGCCTACAGCCAGCGCCGAGGTCATCCCGGGGATGCTTTCCGTCCCCACGGGCACGGAAATCTCGATCAACGTCACACCCGCCCTTTACCGGGGGGTCATCTCACTTGGGTTGACGACTACCCACCTCGAGGGAGGCCGTTTCGTTTACAGCAAAGAGGAACCGATCACCGCTAGGCGCCCGTATCTCAGGGTCCACTACAGCTGGTGGCTAGATCAAGAGTAGAATCCGAATCCGTGCCATGGGTAACTCTCTGAACTTTGTTGTGGAAGTGTGGTGGGTGGCGAGAGCAGGGGATGCCGCGGCGCCCGCGAGTCTTCGTCGAGGGCCGTTTGGTGCACCCGACGCAGCTCTTTGGGTGACAGCGTCCCCTCGACTTCGTTCACATGGGGGATCATCGGAGATCCCGGCTATGAACCCCCTACTTCAGCGCGCAGGAGATTTGTGAAGTTCAGAAAGTATTTCCTGACACCCATTTCGGTGCCCTGTTCCAAGATGCTGAGATCTTGATTTCCGATCCTTGCGATCGTGCAATCCGGCGCCGGCGGTCGAACGGCCTCTGGGAGCTGCGAGGCGCGATGGC
>CBDTWX010000529.1:0-4047 GCA_965364305.1 uncultured Thermoanaerobaculia bacterium | reverse complement strand
GACGAGCCATTCGGCGAGCCGAAAGTCGGCGTCGGCAGGCCGTTCCGGCGTTGTCGTTTCACTCATATCGGGTCATTGTATCCCGGACCTCGGTCCGGGGTTCATCATCACCTTCGATGTCGTGGAGCTCGATCTCCTCGAAGAAGTTGAACCAGGGGCTCCCCTCCTGCTCCCATCTTTTGTCGATCTCGACCGCCGACGCCACCATCACCAGATTATCGGAAAATCCGGCCATGAAGAGGCTCCTCACCTTTTGCGCCGTCCTCGAATCATAGGTGTTGACCTCATCGATGCCGTCGACCAGGAGAACCAGCTTGATCTCCTTCGGCGTGTTCTGACGAAGTGTGCTGATCACCTGTCGGACGTTGTTTGCCAGATCGCGGTGGTCGTAGCTGACCTGGTAGGGCGCCGCCCTGTGGATATGGCGCGGCGCCGATATCTGGGAGAGTTGTCGCAGGATGGCGTCCGCCACGGCGGCAAAAAGTAGGCGCTCGGGTACGTGGCGGAGATCAATGTAAACCGGGAAGAACTCGTATTCCCAGTTGTCGGCATTCCTCAGCCGGTCTCTGAGCTCCAACAGCACCGAGGTCTTGCCGATTCCTGGATCGCCGATCAGCAGGATGCTGTTGTTATGGATCGTGCTGAGGATGCGCCGAATCAAACTTTCGCGGTTCGAAAGGGTCGATCTGCAAAGCCCGGGCTCTGAGGCCGGATCGCTGCCGAGTGCACCTCTGCCAACGTGGCGGAGGAACCGTGCCAGCGATTTCACGGCGTCGCGAAAGGCTTTCATCAGTCAGGCCCTCGTACAGGCGGTGGTCGTTGTCCATAATTGGAGCTGCCGTGGGCGCGCGTTTCGACTCGGAGGCTCGAACATGAAATGACGGGGTCCACCGCGCGGCCGGACCCCAATGGAAAAGATGCCCCGCCGCTCAAAACCTGAAACCGATACCCAGACCGTAGATCATCGGATCGATGTCGGTCGTTCCAGGGTCACCATCCGAAGATGTCGCCTCGAGGGTCGCCTCGA
Organism: uncultured Thermoanaerobaculia bacterium; assembly: GCA_965364305.1. Classification (GTDB taxonomy): domain Bacteria; phylum Acidobacteriota; class Thermoanaerobaculia; order Thermoanaerobaculales; family Sulfomarinibacteraceae; genus Sulfomarinibacter. Next base: position 3,020 of record CBDTWX010000529.1, on the reverse strand, counting down.
GATATCGGACGGTCGTGCTGAGAAACAACTGGCTGTCGCCAAAACCGATGTCGAGGCCGACGACTCCTCCGAAGCCAAAATCACTTTCGGTTGTGAACGACTCGACCAGACTCGGCCCGGCGGCGAGTTTGAATTCACCGTAATTGACATAGGCCAGGTACGGTCCGATATACAGATCGAATCGGCTGTCCGGCGTCAGGTGAATATTGAGGCCGGCATAGATTGGAGTGACGTTGAGATCGCCGCTCGCGCTGACAGTGAGCGGTTGATCGCCGACCTCGACTTCGATGCCGGGTGATGCGGAGAGAACTCCAAAGTCGATGCCGAGACGTTTCGAGGCGCGGTACTCCAGATCGACTCCTAAACCGATTCCGCTGCTGCTTGCGTAGGAGATCGACTCACCGGTCTCGGGGACGAACACCGAGGTGCCGCGTGAGTCCATCGATACGACTGAAAACCGAAGATGCCACGGATCGTCCGCAGCGGGTGCGACGACCGGTAGGGTCGCCAGGGCGACGGCGAGAGTGATCGGTGCCATTGAAAACGCCTGTTTGATTGGTGTGTTTCGCATTGAATACTCCTTTCATCTCCCTAAAATATGGTGTGGCGCCTCGCGAGACTTGAGGATGGGATGAGGATCTGATGAGGGTTTTCCCCATGCTACGATTCGAGCCATGAGGTGCGTGGTCGGACGGTTGTTCAGCGGTTTTTCGAGATGGATATTCGTCCTCCCTGTCGCGGTTGCGTCGGTGTGCCTGGCGCCGGATTTTTCGATTGCCCAGGAGGCGCCGCCGGTCCTCGAGTTCAGCTTTTCCAACCCCGGCGCCCGAAGCATGGCTCTTGGCGGCGCATTTGTCGCCCTCGCCGACGATGCCACCGCCGCCTTTGCCAACCCTGCCGGTCTGGTGCAGCTGTCCCGCACGGAGATCTCCCTGGAGCTGCGGCGCCGCCGGTACGAAACGCCTTACACCGAAGGAGGACGAGCCGTGGGCTCGCCGACCGGCTGGGGCATCGACACGACCGAGGGTGTTCGGACGGGGTATTCCAACGAGACGACATCGGGAGTGTCGTACCTCTCGGTTGTCTATCCGGGAACGAGGTGGTCCCTTGCGTTATACCGTCACCAACTGGCGGAGTTCAGGATCCGCACGGAGATCAACGGTCTCTTCGGCGATGTTCCGGAGGGCGGCACCAGACGGTATGAAGATCAGCTGACGGCGACCGGCCTCGACATCGTCGGCACCGGTCTCTCCGGAGCCTACCAGGTGAACGATCGCCTCAGCCTCGGTCTCGGTCTGTCGAATTTCAGCGGGAAGGTCGACAATCGAGGCGAGGTCTACGGGATCGAGAGCTTTCCGGAGACCTTTTGGGATCGCAACCCGTTCCTCGCCGAGAGGCTTTGGGCAACCAGCACCTTTGTTGTCGATGACTCCGATCTGGGTTTCAACATTGGTGTCCTGTGGGCTTTTGCCGAGGGCTGGCGTGTCGGGGGCGTCTATCGACAGGGACCGCGATTCGACTACGAACTCGTCAATCGCGCCGGACCTTTCAATCCGCTGCCCGAGGGAACCGTTGTCGGGGCGGTGACCGATCGCTCGATCGCGTTCCCCGACGTGTGGGGCCTGGGGGTCGCCTACCGGTCTTCGGACGGCAGCGTGACGGTCGGCTTCGAATGGGATCGTGTCGAGTACTCGGTCATCTTGGAGACCCTCGATTCCGAGGAGGTTGACACGACGTATGTCCGCATGAGCGACGGAAACGAGGTGCGCATCGGTCTCGAGTACGCGTTCCTGAAATCTACGCCGCTGATTGCGGTTCGAACCGGACTTTGGCGCGATCCCGACCACCGCTTTCGATATGTCGGCGACGATCCACTCTCGCGGGCTTTGTATCGATCCGGGAGGGATCGGATGCATCTCAGTGTCGGAGCCGGTATTGCTTTCAGTGACTTTCAGATCGACGTTGGCGCCGACTTTTCGAACGATGCCAACGTTCTCTCATTGTCGGGGATTTACGGATTTTGAACCACAGATCTCGCGGCGTGATTTGCCATTCGTAGTTGCTGCCCGGTGAGAGATTGAGCCTGGCTCACAGATCGTCGGCAATCCGGTGTATCGCCTCCTCCAGGTCGCTGGCGTTCGCTACACGGTCCGCGGGATCCTTGGCGAGACAGCGCAGGGTCAATGCCGCGAGCTCGCCAGGAATTCCGGGCGCCACCGATCTCGGGTCGGGTGGTTGCGCGCTACGCTGCATGGCGAGGACCTCGGCCACGGTCTCAGCCTCGAAGGGCCGCCTCCCGGTCGCCATCTCGAAGATCACGAGCCCCAACGCGTAGATGTCGGAGCGTTCGTCGAGGGAATCGAGGGTCACCTGTTCGGGTGAGGCGTAGTGGGGTGTGCCGACAAAGACACCGTGACGGGTGAGACCGTGCTCGCCGATCAGACGCGCGAGACCGAAATCGGCGAGATAGGGTTCGCCGTCCTCGTCGATCAGGATGTTGCCCGGTTTGATATCCCGGTGGAGGACTTTGTGGCTATGGGCGGCGGCCAGTGCCGACGCGAGCTTTGCCGCGGTGGAGAGGACCTCCTCCGGCGGCAACGGCGCACGCGCCGAAAGGATGTCGGCGAGCGTCCCGCCCTTGATCCACTGCATCGTGAAGTAGGTTCCACCCTCGAAGGAAGCCAGGTGGTAGACGCGCAGAATATTCGGGTGGGCGATGTCCCGCGACAGGAGGATCTCCTGCCGCACCCGCTCGAGAGCATCGCGATCGGCGGTGTATTCTGGTTTGAGGAGCTTGACGGCCACCCACGTATCGAGCATCGTGTCACGGGCCTTGTACACGCTGCCGGTGGCACCCGTACCGACCTCGTCGTGGAGGGTGTAACGATTGTCGATGGTGTGCACCGACAGCGTCGTGTCATCGGGCACAGAGGTAGGTTGCTTCGGCGGGGGCTGAGTGCTCGCGAGATCTTCGAGCCAGCGGCTGAAGAAATAGCTCGGCAGAATGTAGTGCCGGTTCT
>CBDTWX010000528.1:0-4051 GCA_965364305.1 uncultured Thermoanaerobaculia bacterium | reverse complement strand
TCAGCGCGAAGGTCTCGGGCGAGCTGAAGGCGAGCGCGAACGATCACGCGTCGTTCGAGTTTCAAACCGCGGTCTGGCTTGTCTCTCCCCCCCGACCGGACAGGGACGCGCTCGACTGGAGCGCCCGGGCGTGCCAGCTCCACCCAGTCGAGCATTCCGCGAAATTGCAGCTGGCCGCGATAGGCGGCGTGAATCGCCCCGCCCACCGAGCTCGAGGTGGTCATCAAGGTTTCCATCCCTGGCAGACCGGTGCGTGCCGCAGCCCGGCACACCTGTGCCAAGCTGGCACCACCACCAGCCACTGCACCATCGAGATCGAGCTCCCAAAGGCTCAGGTTTCCGCTGAGATTGAGCACCGGGACTTTCAGGCCGCTATCGGGCGGAACCAGGCGGCTGCCGGCACCGAGAACAAGCCACGGTCGTCCATGAGCCGCCAGGAGGTCGATGGCGCGTTGAAGCCCGTCAGCACTACGACATCGGATCAGAAGGTCCGCCAATCCGCCGACTCCGAGGGCTGTCCAAGCCCTCAGATCGACTCGTTCGTGAACCTCTGGTTCACCACCCTCCCGGAGGTTGCGGAGGTGGGTTTTCAGGCTCACGGGATCGTCCAACACGAATTTCGATCCAATCACGTGGAATTTGGCACGCCGTTTGCTTGTTAGTTCGACAGCCGGGCACACAACGACCTGGTACACGACATCATACCTCCTCCTTCCTCCTGCGGGCTTCACGGCCCGCACCTTTTTTTTTCGAACGTCGTCGTCTCCGAAACGCTGAACCGTTTATCGACGGCCCGTTGTCATCAGCCCGAGATTTCGGAGATGGTAGAGGAGAGCCTGCCTGGAGATGCCGAGCTCACGGGCAGTAGCGCTGCGGTTTCCCCCGTTTCGACGGAGGGCGGCGCTGAGAAAGCTTTTACGAAATTCCCGTTGCGCCTCTTCCCAGCCGCAGGAGGGCAGCACTTTAGGGAGGTCGATGGGCAGGTGGTCTGGCCGAATCTTGGCGCCACCCGCCCTCACCAGCGCTACCTCCACAGCCTGACGGAGCTCGCGCACATTTCCCGGCCAATCGTGCGCGCGCAGGGCGGATTCCGCATCCGCGCTCCACCTCCCTGCTCGAAGGCGGTGCCTCGAAACAGCTTCGGCTTGAAACAGCTCCTTGAACAGCAGAATGTCTTCGCGGCGTTGCCGGAGCGGAGGGATCACGATCTTGGCATGGGCGATTCGGTAGAGAAGGTCTTGGCGGAAGCCGCCCTGACGAACCAGGTGTTCGAGATCATGATGGGTTGCCGAGACGATCCGTACGTCAACAGTCCTTGAATGAGAGGATCCCACCGATCGCACCTCCTGAGATTCCAGGAATCGCAATATCTTGACCTGAAGCGGATGCTCGAGGTCGCCGATCTCGTCGAGAAAGAGAGTGCCGCCGTCCGCCGCCACTGCAAGACCTCGGCGCGAGCGGTCCGCACCCGTAAATGCCCCCTTTACCGAGCCAAAAAGTTCGGCCTCGAGAAGATTACCGGGTATTGCTGCAACATTGACTGCGACCAACGGTCCGGATCGGCCGGAAATCCTGTGGAGCGCGCGTGCCGCAACATCCTTTCCGACACCGGTCTCGCCCTGGAGGCAAATTGAGAGGTGGCTTGGACCGAGATCTCTCAGTTGTCGCCTCACATCCTTCGCTCCTTCGGACACGCCGTGGAAACCCGTCTCGCCCACCCCCGGATCGTCCGGGATCGGAGGCGGCGGTACGACGAGGTCGAGAATCCTGGTCAGCAGCGACCAACGAGGGTCTTCGGACGCATCTCCACCGAGCGGCGTCAGTATGATGCGGCCCTGCCGCACTTCCGGACACGGATCACCATCCCCGATCCGCCAGATAAGGCGCCGGTCCATCGCGTCGCGAATCTCGAGACCATCCAGTCCGAGCCCTCTCAGCACTCCGTCGGCAAAACCAGGCTCGAGACCTTCAATACCCTCGTTTTCGACGATCTTGCCCAACACGGCGACCAGTTCGCCGGCCTCCTCGCGATAACGGCCAAGGAGCTCCGCCCAGCCGGTAAGGCCGGCAGAACGGAGGGTCCGGGCGGCTCGCGACCGCAGAACCGGTTCGACCGCCAGTCTTTTCCTCGACACCTTTTCCGCGATGGCCATCGCCAGCGCATGCTGCACTGGCAACTGGTGCGGGTCGGGCATCTGCGGGAATCCATCCTCCGGCCCGTTGGCCAGGGTCAGGATTTTCGCAGCCGTGCCGATCCCCCAACCATCGCCGTCCAGCGGACCTACCGATTCACTGCCGGCGATCGCATCGATGATCGAACACCAAACCACGCCCTCTTGTCCGGCTGCCCCGAGGAATGTTCGAGAGTTTTCGCGGTCGCCATCGAACAATGCCGCCACACCGCGCAAAAAGTTGAGTCCTTCAGAAAAACGCGGATCGTCCTCGACCCCCATGTCCTCGAAGATCGCGAGACAGTTGCGAAAGGTCTCGATATTCCCCTTTGCGAGTTCGAGCCTGGCACGCTCCCCGGCCACGAAAGGGTCGTTCTGGTCGCTTTCTGACACCAGATCCAGACGCTCTTCCGCGCGATCCACTCTCAGCTGATCCAGATCGGAAACCGCGAGGTTGAAGAGGACAAACCGGATCATGTGGCGGAAGCCCGCCGCCTGCAGGAGGCGATATGCCCGGAGCTGATGGAAATGAGCATCCAAACTTCGCCCATCGTCGAGGGCGGCAGCGCCCAGGTCGTGCAGCACCGCACCCGAGAACCCCGGCCCCCAGCGATCGTCGACGAGGGGCCGAAGCAGTCGGGTCGCAGCTCGAGGCCGGTTGGTATCGAGGAGGTGAGCGGCGTGCCGATGTGCGCAGAATACCTTGAGGACGGCGTGACCACCGACCACGTTTCGTCTCCAACTCGGGTTGCCTAAACGGAGTGTACCATCGACGTACGCACGCTCGATTTCAAACCGCCGTTGGAGGGTTTCACCGAGGCGTTTGGTGCACCAATTGAGGAGCTCCAACGCCTCTTCGAACAGCGCTCCCCTACCCCCTCGATGGCGACTCATTACCTGAATGACGGTTTCCGCGGCGGCGCGTGGCGATTGCTCGGCCTCGCTCTTGCTCGGGAGAATGTCGAGAGCCGCCGGATTCCTGTCCAAGGCCTCGAGCCACCCTTCGAATGGCGCCGAACTGGACGGCGACAGCATCGCGAGAGCACGCCGCGCACCGGAGAGATCCAGGACCGACAGACAGGCCTCGGCGAGGAGAAGCTGCACGCCTTCGCCGAGCGCCCCAGGCTCGATCCTGGTCAAAAGATCGCGGACTCCAAATCCGTCAAGATTATCGAGGCGTTTCCTCGCCCAGTCCTCGACCTCTTTCGATCGGCCGCTGCCCAGAGCGCGGTGGAGCATCTGACGGGGATCCTCGGCCGAGTAGAGCTGGGAAACTTCGAGGTGAAGTGGGTCGGTCTCGAGCGGTTCCGGATCCGCCAGGCGTACGCTGTCCGTCGTCGCGATCACTGCGGACCGGCCAAGCCCGTTCACGACGTTTTCCACCGTGGAGCCCGAGTGGTGGGCGACAAAATCGATTGGAAGACCATCTGGAGATAGACCGATAATTCGCTGCAGCCTTTGACTGACGGCTGGCTGCGAGATTTCGAGCGCCAGGGCCGCAGGTGCCGTGAAGACAGTCCGAGCAGATCGAGTGAGCGCCTCTCTTTCCGAATCATCCAGAGGATCGAACCGGTCTCGACGATTTTCGACGATCTTGCGCGCTCGCTCCAAGGACGCACCGGCAACTGCCAGGTGACGAGTCAAGAAGCCCACGTCGACGCCCGGTGGAGTCGGTGGATCCCAGCCTGGCGGAAAGGTCCCGATCACCACGGCGCTGCACCTCTCGCGTTGGGTCCAGTCGGTCACCGTTTTAAGGTTGTCGCCCGAAGGGGCACCAACCAAGATCAGAACGCCTTCCCGGCCGGGGATCGCATCTGGAGCGCCACCGCCGGAATCGCGATCGGCCGGCCACAACCAGACAGGGCATCCCCGGCGAGCCA
>CBDTWX010000527.1:0-4055 GCA_965364305.1 uncultured Thermoanaerobaculia bacterium | reverse complement strand
CTCCGCTCGGTCGCTTCGCTCCCTCGGTCGGGATGACACGTGGAGGCGCTGGCCCCTCCTGAGCAATCCGACAAGCGCTTCCCGCTTCGACGTGTGAGGTGCCACGGATCCCTCCGCTCGGTCGCTTCGCTCCCTCGGTCGGGATGACACGTGGAGGCGCTGGCCCCTCCTGAGCAATCCGACAAGCGCTTCCCGCTTCGACGTGTGAGGTGCCACGGATCCCTCCGCTCGGTCGCTTCGCTCCCTCGGTCGGGATGACACGTGGAGGCGCTGGCCCATTTCAACGAACGGCGTGACGATGAAAGTGTCATTCCGAGCGAAGCCGGAGGCTGAGCCGAGGAATCTGTGGGTAGCAGGAAATTCGAGATCTGAAACCGGATACTCAAAGGGGGTGGGCGGGTGGCAGATTCGAAATTCGCAATTCGAAATTTCAAATTGATGTGGGCGGTGGCCATTCCTCATTCCTCATTCCTCATTCCTCATTCATACCGGACTCGGTGGCCTCATCAGGCTTCCAGCTTCGAAAAAACTGAAACCCTTCGCCAAAGATATCGTATACTACGTGTAATGAAGTATCGTGTGACGGAATATCGCGTGACGGAGTATATGGACGCGAGAGATCACGACCGGCACGTGTGGCGAGGGAGGTCAGGATGTTCAGCGCCAATTTGAAACGCGGAAGCATGGAGCTCCTGATTCTCTCGATGCTCGACGGGAAGACCCGCCACGGGTACGAGATCGGCAAGCTCCTCGAGCATCACTCGGCGGGTCAGCTCGAGTTCAGGGTGTCGACCCTTTACACCGCCCTGTACCGGATGGAGGAGCAGGCGTGGATCAAGGGGAGGTGGGTGGAGAAGAAGGGAGAACGCCGACGCTGTTACTACACCCTCACCGCGAAGGGGAAGAAGGTGCTCGCCAGACAACGCAAGGAGTGGCGCGCGTTTTCCGCCGTCGTGAATCAGGTGATCGGGTTGAACCATGCCTGATCGAAAGACCGAACTCAAAGGAGAGAGTCGGATGTCGGGAAACACGACCTTCAAAGACGAGCGGGCGGTGCGCGAGCTCGAGGATCACCTCGAGGACCTCTACCTGGAGGCGCTCGACCGTGGCGCCACCGATGACGAGGCGCGAGAGTACGTCGAGCAAAGTTTGGGAGAGACCGCCGAGGCGGCGTCCCAGCTCCTGACCGCGGTCCGGGAGAATCTCCACGGCCGGCTGAACCGTTGGGCGGACGCGCGGGAGGACAGCCTCAGAAGTCGCGGTGGGATTGGGAGCAATCTGGCCGACCGGGTGCGTGATCTGCGGCTCGCCTTCCGAGGGCTGGCGAGGTGCCCATTGTTCACCGTTTTAGCGGTCTTTGTCCTGGCCCTCGGGATCGGCGCCAGTGTTGCCATCTTCACCTTGGTTGATGCCATCGTGTTGTCTCCTTTGCCCTTCGAGGAGGCTGACCGCCTGATCTCCATCGGCCACAGCGCACGCGGCCTCGGGTTCCAGGACGCCGGTCAATGCGCCGCCTGGCACCTCACGTACGAGGAGGAAAACCAGGTGTTCGAGGACATCGGTATGTGGACGACAGGCTCGGCTGCGGTGACCGGAGGGGGTCCGCCGGATGTCGTCTCCTTCATGCAGGCTACGAGCGGGGTCTTTCGCGCCCTGCGGCTCCTACCCGTCCTCGGCCGGAGCTTCACCACCGAAGACGAAGTGCCGGATGCGCCATATGCTCTGCTCCTCAGCTATGGCTATTGGCAGAGCCGGTACGGCGGCGAGCAGCACGTGCTGGGTCAGACGCTCGAGATCAATGGGATGACATGGGAGATCGCGGGCGTGATGCCGCCTTCGCTACGGAATCTCGGCGATGACCCTGACCTCATCGTGCCGATGCGATTCAATCGGGAGACGCTCTTTGTCGGCAACATTGGCCTCGACAGCGTGGCGAGGCTCCGTAACGGGGTCACCCGGGAGGAGGCAACCGCCGACCTGGCACGCATGCTGCCGATGGCGTGGGAGAAGTTTCCGGGAGGTCCGGTCGCGAGTACCAACCCGCCGAGCGACTTCGCACCAATCGTACGGTCGCTCAAGGACGATATTGTAGGCTCTTCGGCCAATCTGCTGTGGATACTCCTGGGTGGGGTGAGCATCGTGCTGCTGATCGCAGTTGCCAACGTGGCGAATCTCTTTCTGGTCCGCGCCGAGACCAAGGAGACCGAAATGGCCGTGCGGGCTGCCATCGGGGCGAATCGGGGCCGCGTCGTATGGGAGTACCTCAAGGAGAGCCTTCTTCTGGGTCTGTTGGGCGGTGTCGCCGGGCTCGCTCTGGCCTGGGTGTGCATTCGGGTGTTGGTCGCTACGAGTCTGGCCGACCTGCCGCGGTTGCAGGAGGTCACGATCAGCCTGAATGTCCTGCTCTTCACCCTGGCCGTGTCCGTGGGCGGCGGCCTGTTCCTCGGTCTGTTTCCCGCCCTCAAGCGGGGCCGAGGGGGCCTGGTCGACGCCCTCAAACAGGGTGGGCAGGGCGCGATGCGCGGACGCGACCGCCGCCGCGCCCAGAATGCTCTCGCCGTCAGCCAGATGGCCCTCACCTTGGTGCTGCTGGTCGCCTCGGGCCTGATGCTCCGGAGCTTTCTGGCCCTGCAGAATGTTCAACCCGGCTTTCACAATCCGCAGGATGTGCTGGCGTTGCGGATCAACGTCCCGTTCACCCTGATCGAAGATCAGGAAGCGGCGGCTCTCACCCTCGAGGCGATCGCCCGCAGGATCGGCGAGATCCCTGGCGTCGAGTCGGTTGGCATGGCCACGGCCATCCCGATGGACGGGTCCGGAAACGTCAACCCTTTCTATGTCGACGGCGTCACGCCTGCGGGGGAGGGCCCGCCACCGATGCGCCGCCACAAATGGGTTGGAGAGGGTTACTTCGAAACCCTGCAGATTCCGCTGCTGGCCGGACGGACCTTCAGTTGGACGGACATCCACGATCGTTTCCCCGGCGCCATCCTCTCCGAGAGCCTGGCGCGCGCCTACTGGGGATCTCCCGAAGCGGCGCTCGGGCAGAGGGTGGCGGCGCGCCCCGAACCGGCGCGTTGGCACGAGGTCGTGGGCGTTGCGGCCGACGTCCGGGACAACGGAATGGATCAGGAGCCCCCTTTGATGGTCTACTGGCCACAGGTCACCCTTGCTTTTTGGGAGGGCTCCGAGGCCGACCAGGTCCAGACCTGGAGGACGATGGGCTACGCGATTCGAAGCGACCGTGTCGGCACTCCGGGACTCTTGCGTGATGTCCGCAACGCCGTCTGGGAGGTCAACCCGAACCTGCCGTTGCGGGGGGTCAGTCCGCTCGACGAGCTGATGGTCAATTCGGTTCAACGCACCTCGTCGACGATGATCCTGCTCTCGATCGCCGGACTGGTCGCTCTCATCCTCGGGGTCGTCGGAGTCTACGGTGTGACGGCGTACGCCGTTGCGCGACGAAGCCGAGAGCTTGGGATGCGGATCGCACTCGGGGCCCAGAGGGAGACTGTCATGCGGATGGTCCTCAAACAGGGACTCGTCCTGGCTCTATTCGGTGTGGCCATCGGCCTGACGCTGGCGCTGGGATTCACGAGGCTGATGTCGACCCTCCTCTACGGGGTGAGCCCCGTGGATCCGGTGACCTTTGCGGGCGTGGCGATCGGTCTCCTCGGAGTAGCGCTCCTGGCCAGCTACCTCCCGGCCCGCCGCGCCGCCGGCGTCGATCCGATGAACGCCCTGAGAGTGGACTGAATTCTAAACCGTCGGTCTCTGGAGCATACGGTTGGCGGGGTCTCGCGTCTCACCGATGGCGGAGACGCGGATGGCGGCCTTCTCGCCCACCGGGCACCGGTTCTCGCACAGTCCGCAGCCGGTGCACAGATCGGGTTGGACGACGGGCCGCTGCAGGGTCAAAGGGGCACCGTCGCGACCCGTGATCTGGATGGTTTCGAGCCACACCGCCTTTGGTGAGGTGGGGCACATTTCCTCGCAGACGATGCACGGGGTTTCCATGGCCCACGGCAGGCAGCGGCCGCGATCGACAAAGGCGG
>CBDTWX010000526.1:0-4056 GCA_965364305.1 uncultured Thermoanaerobaculia bacterium | reverse complement strand
GGGACGCCGTGATTCGCCGTCCGTAGTAGACGCCTGGTGAGAAGTACGGGCTAGGCTTGCCGGGCACTCGACGGCGAGATCTTCGTCTCCCGCATCACAGTCGGTCAGCCGGTCTGAGGCCGTACCAGGGCCTCGTCACCTGGCGCAGACGTGGTCTCGGGGGATCGGCTGACGGCTCGGCCGCCCCCCCTCCCAGATGACCTCGGTTTCGTTCCAGACTTCGCGCATCACATCGCAGTACTGGCGCGAAAACACCCGCATGTCGATGGTTTCGAAGTCGCCGGCTTCTGTGGCAACGGCCAGTAGGTGCTGGCGCAGCATGAGATGGCGCACCGCGCCATTGAGGTGCGTCCGGTACAAAAGATCACCGTTCTCGAGGTTCCAGATCGCGAGAGAGCCGTCTGCGAACCCGGCGATGATGGTGCTTTGCGGACCGATCACGATTCGTTCGACCGGGCTCGGCGGTGCATCCTCGATGTCACACGTTGGCGGCGCACCCATCGTGCCGCGGGGCACAAAGGTGAGCCCACCGGTTTCGGTTCCCACTGCGAGATACTCGCGGGCAACACCGACAGAGGTGACACCGCGTACCGTCGGCTGAGTCGAAACGAGCGTTCCTTCACCGTCATGGACCCTGATCGTGTCGCTTGACGCGACGAAGATCTGCCCCGAATCGACCGCTGTGGCTGTCCCCTGCGTGGCCAGTATCCTGGCGTCTCCGGAGCCTCGAATCAGCGAGATCGGGCCCGCTGAGCTTCTCACGACGCAGCTACTGCCGCTGGCCTCGAGATCGACAGCTCCAGACGTCGTCTGACGCCATACCTGGGAGTCGGTCGCCACGTTCCACAGCTCGACTGTCCCGTGATGGTCCAGCACGCACAGCCATCGACCGTCCTCGGACTGGTCCGCAAGCATGGCCCGGTCCTCCAGCGCAGCTCGCCACCGTCGCTCGGCTGCCCCTCGCTGACCTGTCCCGTCGAGCGACAGCCAACCGCGATGGGTGAGCAGCTCGAAAGGGGTGTGGAGTAGAGCCACGGTTCGCCAGAGGGGATGTCCGGTCTCCATGTCCCAGAGATTGACGACTCCGTTGTTTCCGATCGTGGCGAGGCGCTTTCCGTCTGCGCTGGCGGCAGCTTCCGACTGCATCGAGGACCGTTCGAGATGAATTACCTTGCCAGATTCAAGGTTGCGAAGCACCATCGAATGGGAACGACTCGACAGCATGCAGATGGCGCCTGACGGGTGGGCACAGACTGTCACCACCCGGTGATCCGGGAAGCTGTCAATCCGCGACTCCTGGTCGTCGATACTCCAGAGATGGACAGCACCGGATGCATCCCCGAGCACGACATTTTTTCCGTCGCTGGTGAAACACATACCGGCAGCGTTGTGAACGCCGCTGTTCCATGTCGGACCGGGGATGCTCCGCTCGAGATCCCAGAGGCGCACGATCCCGGAGGATGAGTCTCCGCTCGCCAGCCAGCGCCCATTCGGTCCGATCCGGAGCATCTGATCCTCACCGACATGTGGCGGCAATTGGCGGCTCTGCAGCCCTTCGGTGAGGTTCCACATACGCAGCGTCCCGTCGTTACTCACGGCAACGATCCCCGAGTCGTTTCGAGTGAAGGCGAGATCGAACACGGCCCCGGGCATCCTCAGCACGTGGGAGGGTTGAGACCAGGGCCGCAGGGGTCTCCGCCAGAGGCGTACGGTCGAGTCACCAGCCGAACCGAGCCAGTCCCCGCTTTCACTACAGTCGACAGCGTAGACGGTGCTGGAATGTCCGTCGAAGACGCCCAGGGGACGCCCGGTGGCCACCTCCCATGAACGCACCGTCTGATCGCGAGCGCTGGAGAACAGCACCGACCCATCCGGGCTGAAAACGAGGCCGAACCCCTCGGCGGTGTGGCCGCGGTCCTGAGGCAGCTCCCGTCTCAAGTCAGTTCGCCAGAGCCTGACCGACCCGTCCTCACTGGAGGAGGCCACGAACCGACCATCCGGGCTGGCATCGAGGCCATGGATCCAGCTCTCATGTCCGAAGTAGGTTGCCGCCGGCGATCCTGTCTTGACATCCCAGAGTGTCAGGGAGGCGTCTGCTCCCGTCGAGGCGAGAATCTCGCCGGAAGGGAGAAAGCTCAGATTGACGATGCCGCCTTGAACGAACACCGCCACCTCCTCGCCCGTGTCGGTCTCGAGGAGGTGGATGCCTCGAGGGCTTGACAGGGCCAGGCGAGCTCCATCCGGAGTGAACTGGATGTCTCTTGGCTCGTCGCCGGCTGGTACCATTTGCCACAGCTGCGATCCTGAGGTGGTCTCGTAGAGCCGGACTCCACCCGTGACCGCTGACGACGCCAAGAGATGTCCGTCGGGGCTGAAGCGGAAGTGATCGGCGGGATGTTCGTCGAAGGAACGCACGAGGGATCCGGTCGCGGTGTCCCAGAGAAGAATGGCACCATCAGCTCCACTGGTGGCGATCAGGGTGCCCTGGGTCGGTGGACAACGGGTGCCGCCACACACCTCGAGCAGGTCGGATCGCTCGCCCTCGATGTAGCGAACGGTCCCGGTGTGCAGATTCCAGATGCCGATACGTCCCATATTGGAGACCGAAAAAAGCTCGTTCCCGTCAGGCGAGAACGCCACAGCTCGCAGCCAGGTATCGGCGCCGCGAAGAACCCGTCGCTCTCGCGTCTGAACGTCGAACAGGACAACCGATCCGTCCCCGCTCGCCGCCGCCACCCTTGTGCTGTCCGGCGAAAATGCGACTCCCATGACGGCGGCGTTGAGCCGCGTGCTCCAAAAGAGCGGGCTGTGCTGAAGCTGCCACCAGGTTGCCCGCCCCAAGGACGAGTCCTGCAGCTCGAGCGACTCCCGCAGCTTTGCCCGTGCCTCCAGTGGATCGCCGGCCGCCATTGCCGCACGGGCACCCTCGGCGAGGGTCGCAGCCTGTTGTTGTTCGGCCAGAAGCCGGGCCCTTTGGGCTCTGACGAACCCAGCCGTCGAGATCACGGCTGCCGCAAGAACGATCGCCGCGATCGTAGCGACCGCCAGCCGCCGCACGCGACGCCTCGGTTTGTTCCAGATCCACTGCAGCTGCTGAGCAGCGGCCTCGGCGGTGGGGCGCTGTCTCGGGAGAATGGCGGTCAGGCTCTCGATGAGAGCAGCGAGGTGGGAGTCGATGCCGTGAATCGGCTCCCTGTCACCCCAGCTGGCCCGGTGACAAATTTTCGCGATGTCATCTTCCGCGCCATAGGGGTCGGCTCCGGTGAAGAGCTCCTGCAGCAAGAGCCCAAACGAGTAGATGTCGCTGGCGGCGGTCATCGGTTCACCGCGTGCCTGTTCGGGGCACATGTAGCGCGGCGTACCTATGATGGTCCCTTGCCCGGTGTGGGTGGCGCCTTCCGGATCCGAAGGTCCCGCTCCTTCTTCTGCCTCCTGCCGGTTCTCGGCGGTCGTTGCCTCTTCTGACTGGGCGGGGCCGGTTCGGGCGAGGCCGAAATCGAGGACCTTGACCTCCCATTCCGGGGTGACCATGATGTTCTCGGGCTTGAGATCACGGTGCACAATGGTCATCGAATGGGCGGCTATGAGAGCATGGATGACCTGGTTGGCAATGCTCATCTTCTGCTGCCAGGTCGGCTCCACAGCCATGATCTCGCGCAGGCTTCTGCCTCGTACCAGTTCGAGAACGATGAACTCGTCGCCACCGGCCCCGACGTAGTCGTAGACGCGACAAATGTTGGGATGTTCGAGCTGTGAGAGGATCTGCGCCTCTCGCAGGAAGCGGGCTCTACTGTCGGCGCCCAGGCGGCGTTCATGGCGAATCGCCTTGACCGCGACCTTTCGTCCGAGTCTTTCGTCGTTGCCCAGGTAGACCTCGCCCATGCCTCCGACGGCCAGCCTCTCGACCAGCCGAATCGTGCCGACCATTTTCCCGACAAGAGTTTTGCCTGCTGGCGAAAGCTCCAGTTCCAGGCCGCGCCGACCGGGTCGTGTCGTCCCAGACATGCTGTCCTTCAATTGAGAATGATACAACCCTACGAGCCCCAGAAGGGTGTC
>CBDTWX010000525.1:0-4056 GCA_965364305.1 uncultured Thermoanaerobaculia bacterium | reverse complement strand
GCCGATCGGAGGCTTCCCGCGGCCGAGGTCGATGCGAGCGACTTCGGTCTCGATCCCCCGGCCGCTACCGTGGTTCTCAGCACCACCGAGGGGTCCGAGGTCACGCTTGCGGTCGGCGACGAGCTGCCCCTCGGATCGAAACGCGCTCTGCGCCTCGCCGGGACCGACGAGATCGTCATCACGGCGGGACGATTCATGTCCGATGTCGGACGCGATGTCGACGACTGGAGGTCGCGCGAGGTGGTGGACATTGCCGTCGATGACGTGGCGGCCATCGACATCGAGGCCGGTGGCGACAGTATCCGCGTTGTGCGCGTGGACGACGACTGGAAGCTCCTGCAACCGCTCGATGACGTGGCCGACCGCGAACACCTTCGAGGCCTGGTCAGCGATCTCGACTCGATGCGCATCGAGGAGTTCCTCGATGGTGCGGTCGATCCGGCCGAGCTTGGTGTCGTGGCTCCGGCGTTCGAGATCATGGTGGTGCGCAGTGACGGCGAGGAGCCGTTCCAGCTGGCCCTCGGAAACACCAGAGAGACCGACGGTGAGACCGAGGTCGCCTGCCGCCGCGGTGACGGGGAGTACTTCTGGGCATCCGACCGGGTCATCACCCGTCTCTCCAAGGCGCCGGTGCTATGGCGCTCGAAGAAGGTGGCGCCTTTCGAGACCTGGAATGTCGAAGGCATGATGCTCACGCGGGGCGAGAACACCGTCGATCTCAGTCGATCCGCGGGCACCTGGCAATTTACCGACGGCGCCGCGGCCGATCTGACCGCGGTCCAGGAACGGCTCCGCAGGCTCGCCGATCTCGAGGCCACGGACTACGATCTCGTGGCCCCGCCGACCGCCGAGCTGGGCCGGGCCGAGATAATGATGGAGACCGACGATGACTCGGCGCCGCTCAGGGTACTGACATTCACCTTCTTCGAGCCGCTCGCGGAGGGCGGCCGGGCTGCGGTGCAGGTAACCGGACGCAACACCGTTATGGGTTTGGAACTTTCAGACGTTGAGGCGATCCTCGACGATCTCGAGGGTCTCCGGCCGGAGCCGATCGAAGAGCTTCCTGAAGGGGCTGAGTAATCGCTCCTCTCCGGGAGAGGCTACAATCGTCGTGATGGTCGATCCAGAGGTAGACTGGCGACAGCAATTCGAGAAATTGCGGCAGCGCCGTCCCGAGGTGGCCAACCGCGTCTGTCGCCGGCTTCTGAGGGATCTTCAGCGCAAGGGTCTGGTCGACCTGGAGGCGTTGGGCGAGCTCGCCGCGGCCCTCAACTCGGGCGGCGCGACGAGGGCTCTCGATCCCAACCGCCCGAAACCGAAGATGAACAGCGACGCGCGGCAGGAGCTCTACGACCTCGCCCTCGAGTATGCCGAGCGCTACCTCGAACCTTCGGAGATCAGCGCCACCATTTTGCTGGTCGAGAAAAGGATGCTGGTCCAGGAGGGCGCGCGGCTCGCCGAAGACCCTGACACGCCGCTGTCGGTGCTGCGCGACAAGATCCACGAGTTCCTCGATTTCGCGCCCGGCGAAGCCGTGGCGCCGCCCGAGGACGTGATCGGCACCCGCGCGGCCCTGGTGCGCCGATTTCTCACCGATCAGCTCGACTTCATCTCCGTCGCCAAGCGGTACATCCGGGTGCTCGAATTCGGCGAGGTGCTCGACCACATCATCCCCACCGACGGTCGTCACGGACGGCTCGGCGGCAAGGCCGCAGGTCTCATCCTTGCTCACTCGATCCTCAAGCAGGCGAAGAGAGAGGGCCGGTTCGAGGGTGAGTGGGATGTTCCGACATCCTATTTCCTTCCATCCAATGGAATCCTGGAATTCATCGAGCACAACGGCCTCGAGGAGGTCATCAACGTCAAGTACAAGACGTCGGAGGAGGTTCGCGAGGAGTACCCCCTCGTCGAGCGGCTCTTCAAAAGCGGTACGTTTTCGCCCACCATCCACAAGGGACTCGGTGAGATGTTGTACCAGCTCGGCGAGGTACCACTGGTGGTGCGCTCATCGAGCCTCCTGGAAGATCGCATCGGCCACGCGTTTTCGGGCAAGTACAAGAGCCTCTTCATCTCCAACAGCGGTCCCATCGAGATGCGGCTCGCCGAACTCGAGGACGCGATCGCCGAGGTCTACGCCTCGATCTTCCACCCCGACCCCATCGAGTATCGCCGTGAGCGTGGCCTGATCGATTTCCAGGAGGAGATGGGGGTCCTCATCCAGCAGGTGGTCGGGCGCGAGATCGGCGGGATGCTCTGTCCGGTCTTTGCTGGAGTGGCCTTTTCGCGTTGCGAGATGCGCTGGTCGCCGCGTATTCGCCACACCGATGGCATGGCAAGGCTGGTACTCGGTCTCGGCACTCGCGCTGTCGACCGCACCGTCGACGACTACCCGGTACTGGTGGCGCTCGAGCAGCCCGCCCTGCGCGCGGTGCAGCAGCCGGACGAGGTCTACCGCTACTCGCAGCACGGGGTCGATGTCGTCGATCTGAGGGAGAACCAGTTCGAGTCGATGCCCCTGGCCGACTTCATGAAGCGGGTGGGACGCAAGCTGCCGATGATGAACCGGATATTTTCTCTCTACCGCGACCGCCAGATTCTTCCGATGGTGGGCGTCATGGCCCAGCTCGATCCCGACGAGCTGGTGGTGACCTTCGACGGTACCCTGCGATCGCCCTTTCCCCGTGAGCTCAAGAAGATGCTCGATCTCCTCGAGGAAGGTCTCGGGGAAGGGGTCGATGTGGAGTTCGCCCACGACGGCGACATGCTGTACATGCTCCAGTGCCGGGCCCTGAGCCGGGGCAGCGCTGCTCAACACATCGCGGTGCCCGATGTGCCGGATAGGCTCAAGGTATTCTCCGCAAATCGTTACGTGCAGATGGGCCAGGCGCGCGATCTGGAGTACGTGGTCCTGGTCGACCCGCGGGACTACGAGAGTTTGGCGACCCGCGAGGAGATGCTGCGGGTCGCTCGCGCAGTGGGCGCGGTCAACAAGCTCCTCCCGGAGAAGCGCTTCCTGCTCATGGGCCCGGGTCGATGGGGTAGCCGAGGCGATATCAAGCTCGGTGTGCCGGTGACCTATGCCGACATCTGTCACACCACGATCTTGGTGGAAATCGCCCGCAAAAAGGGCTCCTACGTCCCCGATGTGTCCTTTGGCACCCACTTCTTCAACGACCTCGTCGAGTCCGGCATCCACTACCTGCCGCTCTACCCCGACGACGACGAAGTGGTGTGGAACGAGGACTTCCTCGACGGCTCCGTCAACTGCCTCGCCGAGATCGTCCCCGACTATGCCGACATGGCGGGAGTGGTGCGGGTCATCCGCGTCGCCGACGCCGCCGACGGCAAGCTCCTCCAGGTGATCATGGATGCCGAAGCGGATCGCGCCCTGGCGTTCCTGGCGGAACCCCAGACGAACTAGGAATTCGGAATGAGGAATTCGGAATTCCCACCCGCCCTCCCCGGGTATTGAAACGAGAATGAAAGGTAGGGGCGGCATACATGCCACCCACGAAGCTGATCACAACGTTGAAACGTCGAACTTTTGAATACTAGAACGTTCCGGCCCCTGAAATTGTGGTGGCAGAACTGTCATTTCGAGCGAGGCCTATGGCCGAGTCGAGAAATCTATGAAGGAGTTGTAGGGATCGACCTTTCAATTGCCTCCCCACGGATTCCTCCACTCGCTCACTCCGTTCGCTCGGTCGGAATGACAACGTTTTCGTCCTACCGTTCGTGCAACCCGATCGATGTCCTTCAAGCTGTCATCCCGACCGAATCGGCGCACCGCTTCCAATTCGTCACCCCGATCGAATCGACGTACCGCTTCCTATTCGTCACCCCGATCGAGTCGACCTGCCGTCCCAATTTTGTCATCCCGACCGCAGGAGCGAAGCGACGGAGTGGAGGGATCTATGGGACTCGACCGTTGGCCTCGCTCGGGACAAGCCGTTGAAGTAGCCAGAAGGGCGCTGCCGAAGCCCACAGATCCTTCGACTGCGCGTCCCTTCGGGACGCTCCGCTCAGGATGACACGTCAAACGACGGAACAGTCCTC
>CBDTWX010000524.1:0-4064 GCA_965364305.1 uncultured Thermoanaerobaculia bacterium | reverse complement strand
GGCGATGGGTGCGGTGCATCGGGCGTTGCAGCCGGAGACTGGTGAATAGTCCGGGTTAGGGGTCTGAGGGCCTGACCCGCCTGAGGCGTGCAATGAGGAATCGGCGACACGGGTGGCTGGTCCCTGTCTATTGCCGATGTTTGCCGTTCCTACCCCTGACGCAGTGCCTGCCGCTGATTTCGACCTGGCGCGTGCCCGATCGCACATCGAAAACCGAGCATCGAGCGGTTGGCATGCCTCGCGCCTTTGCGTTGAATGGACGGTTGGGCGGCCCTGAATCCTGCATCCTGAATCTTGACGGCCGAGCAGGCCCCAGGTCCTCTGCCCCTGGCCTCAAGCCCCAAGCCTCAGGCCCCACAGCCCCAGGCCTCAGAGCCGCGTAGCGCAAAGCGTAACGCGGATCGGCTAGAATCGATCCGTTCACTTCACGGGGAGGGGTCCATGTCGGACAAGAAATTTGTCCCGTACGTCCCGGCCGAGACCACCATGCCGGAGCTGACCGTCAAGGCGCTGCTGCTCGGAGTGGTGATGGCAATCGTCCTCGGTGCCGCCAACGCCTATCTGGGGATGAAGGTCGGCATGACCGTGGCCGCGACCTTTCCCGCCGCGGTGGTGGCGATGGCCGCACTGCGGATCTTCAGAGGGAATATTCTCGAGGAAAATCTGGCTCGGACGACGGCATCGGTCGGCGAGGCTCTTGTCGCGGGCGCCGTGTTCACAATCCCCGCCTTTATCATCGCCGGAGCCTGGGAAGAATTCAATCTCCGTGACGCGATGCTGATCATGGGTGTCGGTGGTGTGCTCGGCGTGCTCTTCGTGATCCTCCTCCGAAGGCCGCTGGTGGTCGAGGCAGAGCTTCCATTCCCGGAAAGCGTGGCCGCGTCAGAGATCGTCAAGGCGGGTCAAAAGGGCCAGACCGGGGCCGGTCTGGTGTTCATGTCGATGGGAATCGCCGGGTTGTGGGAGTTCATCAAGAACAATGCTGGCGTGCAGCTGATTCAGGACCAGGCCCAGCATTTCATTCACTTTGGGAAGTCGACTATCGATATCCTCGGCCGCCGGATCGAGTACACCGGCGGCATGTTGGTGTCGACACCGGAGGCGTCGCCGATGGTGATGGGTGTGGGCTTCATCGTCGGTCTCCGCATTTCGGCGGTCGTCTTCAGCGGTGCGGTCGCGGGTTGGCTGGTGCTCGTGCCGCTGGCCATTTTCCTGAACCCAGGGTTGGCGGCCATCGGCGCCGAGACCGGGTACGCGGACCTGGCGTGGGATGTCTGGTTTCGACAGATCCGCCCGCTCGCCGTCGGCACCATGATTGTGTCTGCCTTCTACACCCTCTACACCCTGCGGGAATCGCTGATGATCGGAGTGCAGAAGGTCTCGGCCATGTTCGGTGGAGGTTCCGCCGCCGCCGACGAGCGCACCGAGCAGGATCTCAACCTCAAGTGGGTGCTGGCGGCCATCGGTGTCATGGCGATTCCGATGTTTCTGCTGTACCGCTACTTTTCGGCCTCGACAGGCGGCGCCCTGGTCCTCACCATCGTCATGCTGGTGCTCGGAGTTCTCTTCGCGGCCGTCGCCGGGTATCTCGTCGGTCTCGTCGGCGCCTCCAACAACCCCATCTCCGGTCTGACCCTGTCGGCGCTCGTCATTTCCGCGCTGCTCATGGTCCTGATGGGCATCACCGGCGTCGCGGGAGTCGCGGCGGTGCTTGGCGTTGCGGGGGTCGTGTGCTGTGCCGCCGGTGTCGCCGGCGACATGATGCAGGACTTCAAGGTCGGCCACATTCTCGGTGGCACGCCGTGGCGGATGCAGGTCGGCGAGATCGTCGGCGTGGTAGCGGCGGCGATCGTTTTGCCGGTGCTTTTGATGGTCCTCAACCAGGCCTACACCATCGGCTCCGCCGAGTTGCCCGCGCCCCAGGCGGGACTCATGGCGCTGATGGCGCAGGGCATCGTCGGCGGCGAGATGGCGTGGCCGCTGGTGATCGTCGGGATGCTTCTCGGGGTGACCCTGATTCTCATCAATGCGCCGGCGCCGATGCTGATCGCGGTCGGCATGTACCTGCCGTTTTCAACCACGGCGGCGGTCTTTGCGGGCGGCGTCATGCGAGCCGTCCTCGATTGGATCCTGAAGAAAAAGGACGTCACCGAGGAGCAGAAGATCCACGCCGAGAACTCCGGTATCCTGGTGTCGTCGGGCCTGATCGCCGGCCAGTCCTTGATGGCGGTGCTGCTGGCCTTTGTCGTGCTCTACGAGCAGGCGAAGCTCGGCATGGAGGAGACTGAACACCTGCTGCCCCACATTGCCTCGAGCTTCTGGGGCGGTCTCCTGGTCTACCCGCTGCTGATCGGCCTGCTGGTGTGGCTGCCGCTGAGCAGGATGCGCCAGGCCTCTCGCGGCACGGAGTGATCGGGTGGCCCGAAGCCTCTCTCGCAGCGAACGGGTGGTCGATCTCCTCGAGCTCGAACCCGTGCGATTGGCGCCATGGCGGGAGGGCGAGAACGGCCGCGTCATCATCGACAGGCCGCGACCGTCCCTCCGCGGGCTTCGCGGCCTGCTCGCCGGCGCAAACTGGCTGCTGACGCCGCGCCGGATTCGGCTCGACGATATCGGCAGCTTCGCCTGGCGTCGGCTCGACGGAATGACCAAGGTGCGCTCTCTGGCCGTTGTGATGCGGGACACCTTCCCGGAGTCCCGCGAACAGCTCGAAGAACGCCTCGGCGCCTACTTGCGAGCCATGCGCCGCCTGCATCTGATCGCCTTTCCGGAGTGGGACGAACCCAGATAGTGCGGGCTGAGAGCATTTCTCTGGTCCTCGTGTGCCATCGGTCCTCGGAGGCCCTTCCTGAATGCCTGGCGAGTTTTCGTCGCCAAGCGGCGGCGACTGGTGTCGAGGCTGAGGTGGTGGCGGTCGAGCAATCCGAAGAGCAGGAGGAGGTGCACAGGGTGGCCGAAGCGGGCGTCGATCGTCTGCTTGAGCGGCCCAACCTCGGGTATGCAGCAGGGCTGAACGCCGGAGCCGCCGCGGCTAGCGGCGAGATCCTTGTGATGGCCAACCCCGACATTCGGTTTCTCGAGGGCAGCCTCGAGCTCCTGGTCGCCGGCCTCGATCAGGGTTTCGACGTGGTCGGCCCCCAGTTCGTCTGGGACTCAGAAGGAGTGGTTTTTTTGCCGCCGGCTGAGGATCCAGCGCTTCTGTCCGAGATTCGTCGTAGCTTGCGGCGCCGATGGAAGTTGTATTGGACATGGAGTGTCTCCCGGGATCTCGAAGGGCTCTGGCAAATGTGGACAGCCGAAAGGACCCTTCCGGTCAAAAGTCTTCGGGGGGCGTTGATGGTGCTTCGCGCCGAGACAATGAATCGTTTGGGTCCGCTCGACGAGGGCTACTTCCTCTACTACGAGGAAACCGAGTGGTTGTGGAGGGCGCGTCGTCGTGGCGCCCGTTACGGGCTCGCCGCGGAAGCTTTGGTGCAACACCGGTGGGGCCACTCCACCACATCGAACGACGGCGCAGTGGAGATCGAGCAACGATCGAGGGAACGCTTCCTCGCAAGGAACTACCTCCCGTTCTCGCGTTGGATGCTTCGGGCGGCCATTGGTGGCGACCAGCGATCACCGGTTGCCCTCTCCGATCTGGGTGACGCGGAAATGATCCCACGTATCGAAGCGGATCTATGGCTTGCCTCGCCGAGCCCACATCTCATGCCGGCCCTTGG
Source organism: uncultured Thermoanaerobaculia bacterium (assembly GCA_965364305.1). Lineage (GTDB taxonomy): Bacteria > Acidobacteriota > Thermoanaerobaculia > Thermoanaerobaculales > Sulfomarinibacteraceae > Sulfomarinibacter. The sequence goes on along the minus strand of CBDTWX010000524.1, from coordinate 345 downwards.
CTGCATTGGATCGACGGGCCTTCCATGGGAATTCGTCGACTTCTGCCGGGCCTGGAAATGGGTGGTGGCGGCGGCGGAACGCGACGGGGCGACCTGGCGCTTTTCTGGCGCCTGGACATGGGGTGGGTGAGGGTGGCGGGACCACCGGTCCACCGGGCCTATCGTGAAGGCGACGAAATTGCCATCAACCGCGCCTTTGCCAGCGAGTCCGGCATCGATCGGTCGCTCGATGAGTGGGCGTGGCTCTATCCTGCCGAGGAGGCCGGGCGGGCGATCGTCGTTGCGGAAAGCGGCGGTGAAATCGTCGCTCTCCTTAAAACGGGAAGTGCGTTCTATTCACCTTCC
>CBDTWX010000523.1:0-4092 GCA_965364305.1 uncultured Thermoanaerobaculia bacterium | reverse complement strand
GATCGAGGCGAAGCAGCGGCGTCGGAGATGCGGTGAAGAGTTCACGAAAACGATGTTCGCTGGCCACCAGCGACCGTTGCTGATCGGCCAACCGTGACGCCATTTCACGAAACGCCCCCGCAAGCTCACGGACCTCGGCCGCAGTTCCGCCCTCGGCCGGAAGATCGACCGGTTCGTCCGGGTCGAAGGTCCGGACCCAGTCGGCAAGCTGATGGAGTGGGCGGACAACCCGACCGATGAGCGCCAGACCCGCCACGAGAGCGAGCGTCATGGCGATGCCGAGACCGGTCAGAAGGTGGACAGCCGCAACCGCGAGATTGGCCCGTATTCGCGCCCTCGACACCAGCAAAATGACATCGACCGCCCCGCCCTCGGTCCACGGCCCTCGCGCCACCTCGACTCGGCGTTCAACCCGCATGAGTCCGGTGTCGAAGCTTTCGGCCTCCGCCGGCGACGGGCCGAATCTCCAGAGGACGGCACCCTCCCGATCGCGAACCTCGCCCGCCCGCATGTCGGTCATGGAAAACACGGTGAGATACTCGGGTGAACCGCCGTCGGCCGCTGCGAGGGCAAGGACCTGGGCTGTCAGCTCGGCCCTCGATCTGAGATCGGCCTCGAGGATGCTCTGCTCGTGCCACAGAACAAGAGCGCTGACGACGATCATCGTGACAACCAGCACCCCGAGCAGCCAGAGAAGAAAGCTCCGGCCGAGCGTCATCGGGTGAACATTGGAGCGCGGGGTTGCAGTGGTCATACCATCTCGTTCGGCACCAGAACCACTTTCAATTCTAAGCTGGTTGATCCCGGGCTTCTCGCCGAGAGCTACTGCGGACGATCAACCACGGCTATCTACCGTGCTCGCGCTCTGCTTCGTGCCGAGCCCGAGCCCGTTCCCGTTACCGGCTTTCGACGTTGCCTCGCCAGCTTCGACCGCGACCGTTCAGAAATCCGATCTCACCCTGCGGCTCTCAAGGTTTTCGATCTCAAGGTACACGCAACCTTGCGCCATCAGGAGCCACGACATTACCGATGACGGTAACGGCAACGGGCTCGGGGTCGAAGGACCGAGCGGTGAGTCAAAGCGCTCGGAAGGTCTCACCGCCGGCAAGATCAGAAGTCGAAGAAATCTCCCTCGAAGACGTCCGCCAGTTGGCGCATGATGCCGGATGAGAGTCCGGCGGTGATCCCCGCCATGATCGACGCTCCCTTGGTGCGACCGACGAGATAACCCACCAGCCCAACGCACGCCACCGAACCAAACGGGTGCCGGCGTACCGTCTCGCGCCAGTCGATCGACTGCGGAACGAGCGAGTCGAGGATGGTGTCGGCATCGATTCGGCGCGCCGAATCGTTGGTGTCGGTCATCTCACCGTCCTCCTCACCCTCCAACCTGTCGACGTTCGGATCTTCCATCTGCTCACACCCCCGACATCTCAGTCACGCGGGCGCGTGGCGTAGCCGATCACAAAGCCAACCGCGAGGGCGATGAGAACCGCCTTGCCCGGGTTGTCCCTTACGTACTCCACGACCTCGTCGCCCTTCTGCTTGAAATCGACCTCGGCGACCTTTGTCCGCGCCTTGGCGTAGAGGTCCTTGGCCTTCTCTGAAAGGCCTTCGTACTGCTCCTTTGTGTTGGCGTAGAGGACTTCGGCCTGCTCTCGAGACTTGGCGGCCAGGGTGCCCATCTTCTCGCGTGCCTCGGCAAGGTATTTTTTCGCATCGTCGAGGTACACCTTCGTGTGTTCCGCCGCAACCCCTGCCTTTTCCCGGGCCTTGCCGTAGGCCTCCTGCATCGACGCCTTCGCGTTTTCGAGGGACTGCTGCGCCTTGGCGAGGGAGTCCTTGACACCACTCAATCCACCGGATGCGTCGCTCGCAACCTCTTCGATGGCTTCATCGACGGTTTTTTTCTTTGTCGCCATAATCGACCTCCTAGGTAGGGGATCATTCTACGGGGAAGTTGATCTCTCGTCCACTTCGAATTTTCGGTTCCGCCCCCTTCGGAATCGAACTCGAGAGTTGACGTGGACACGGATCCTTGGCATCCGTTTGGCGGCCGCGTTAGGATCGCGGGCGGAGGTTCGATTGAAGATCACAATACTCGGCGCGGGACGTTGCGTGACCGGATCGAAGTATCTGCTCGGCTGGAAGAATTTCAACGCTCTGGTCGACTGCGGTCTCTTCCAGGGGCCGGCGGAGTACCGGCGCCTGAACTGGAAAAAGTTGCCGCACCCACCACACGAGATCGACGCAGTGGTCCTGACCCACGCCCACATCGACCATTCGGGCTACCTGCCCCGGCTCTGCCGTCAGGGCTTTACCGGTGCAGTCTACTGCACCCCTCCAACCAAATCCCTGCTCGGAGTCCTGCTGCCAGACGCCGCCCATATCAACGAGGAGGAGGCGCGCTACGCCAACAAGAAGGGCTACTCCAAACACAAACCGGCGCTTCCCCTGTTCCGGATGGCCGATGCGCGGGCCGCGCTCCGCCTTCTCGAGCCGGTCCCCTTCGACCATTGGCAGGAACTCCATCCGGGCGTCCGTTTCCGCTTTCACCGCCAGGGACACATTCTGGGCGCCGCCGCAGTCGAGGTCGAAACCAAGGTCGCCGGCGGCGGGCGCAAGACCATTTTCTTTTCTGGAGACGTCGGACGATACGGCGTGCCGATTCTCCGCGAGCCCGAACCATATCCGGGTTCCGATGTCCTCGTGGTCGAGTCGACCTATGGCGACCGTTTCCACGGCGACGAGGACCCTCGCGTGGTGCTCGGCGACGAGGTGAGGGCAGGTTTGGAAAGGGGTGGGGTGATCATCATTCCCGCCTTCGCCGTCGACCGTACCCAGGAAATCCTTTACATGCTTCACGAACTGACGGTGGACGGTGATTTGCCTCAGATACCGATCTTTCTCGACAGCCCGATGGGGATCGAAGCGACCGCGCTCTACACCCGGTATATCGCCGAGCACGATGTCGAGATGCGGCAGTTCTTCGCCGACCAGGAAAACCCGATCTTTCCACCCAATCTGGCGGTGACCCCGAAGTCGCGCGACTCCCGCAAGCTCAACTCGATGGGCGGTCCGGCGATCATCATCTCGGCGTCGGGCATGGCCACCGGCGGGAGGATTCTCCACCACCTCAAACTACGCCTCCCCGACGAGCGGAACACGGTGATATTTGTCGGTTACCAGGCTCAAGGGACCAAGGGGAGGCGGCTCGTGGAGGGCGAGGAGCAGGTCAAGATCCACGGCGAGTGGGTTCCGGTCAAGGCCCACATTTCCAGGGTCACCGGCCTTTCGGCCCATGCCGACGCTGGTGAGCTCATGGTGTGGTTGGATCAGCGAGAGCGGGATCCGGAGCGGGTGGTGCTGGTGCACGGCGAGTACGAGGCACAGCAGGCATTCGCCGAGCGGCTCAGAGAAGAGTTCGGTTGGGAATCGGAGATTCCCGAGCTTGGAGACACGATCACACTGTGACGGGATCGTGTACGAGGAGAGAATTCGGAATTCGGATTTCGGAATGCCGCCCGCCCGGATGCCAGATACGAGATGCGAGCCCGCCCGCCCGCAGGCGCTGCCGTCGCCGATTCTGCCGCTGATCTTTGTCGCGGTCGCTAACTGCTGTCGCTGTCACCTGTCCCTGATGGCTGTTGCTGACGGCTGCTGCTGAATTCTGCCGCTGACGACTGTCGCTGTTCCTGACCCTGATTCTGTTTGCTGCCGCTGTCACTCACCTGCCCCCGACAAGTTCTGGCAACTTCTCGGCAGCGCTTGACCCGTGCGCTGCGGCTTCCCCCCATGTCATTCCGACCGAGCGAGCTTAGCGAGCGAGTGGAGGAATCTATGAGACTCGGCCGTTGGTCTCGCTCAGGACAAGCCTGTGGGCCGGCTGCTAAAATGTCGTTGCTTCCTGCCCCACATAGATTTCTCGACTCGGCCTTCGGCCTCGCTCGAAATGACAGCTTGAACAAAAACGCCGCGGCGAGCCGCGGCGTTTGATGGTTGGATTGAGGTCCGCTCAGTCGTCCTTCTTCTCTTCCTCGGGCTCGGCGGCATCCTCAGCCGCTTCAGCTACGGGCTCCTCGGGTTCCTCCG